>CBDUUA010000118.1:0-6573 GCA_965370135.1 uncultured Cellvibrionales bacterium | reverse complement strand
GGCGTGCTGGATTTTTGGTTCGGGGCCCTGGATCAGGACGGATTTGCTGCCCCCAGTCAGGGTAAGCTCTGGTTCGGTGGCCAGGCTGATGCGCTTATTCAGCAGCGTTTTGGCGAGCGGGTTGAGCAAGCCCTGGCGGGACAACTGGATGACTGGACTCGCGAGCCCGGGTCGCTGATGGCACTGATTACCTTGCTGGATCAATTTCCCCGCAATATCTATCGGGGTAGTCCACTGGCCTTCAGCGGTGATAGTCGTGCGCGAGCACTGGTAAACGACGCCATCGCCAGGGGTGTGGATAGAGAGATGCCGGTGTCATGGCGCATCATGTTCTATCTACCGTTGGAGCATGCAGAGAGCCTGGCCGATCAAAACCTGTGTGTTGCGATGTATGAATTACTGCTGGCGGCAACGCCCCCTGCGCGACGGGCCGAGCTTGAGGGTTCCCTTGAGTGGGCCAGGCGCCATCGGGATATCGTGACTCGCTTCGGGCGATTCCCCCATCGCAATCAGGTCTTGCAGCGCGAGCCGACGAAGGAGGAAATTGCCTGGCTGGATACAGGGGGTGATCGCTTCGGCCAGTAATCCCGCCACCTGAGGCTACATGGGAAATGCGGGTGATCAGACAATGCTGTTCGATCTTGCTGGTGTGCTCTCCGGCAGCGCTAGGGAATTGCCGCTAGCGCCCTCGTAGAAGCGCTTATTGGCGAATAGCCAGCTTCGGTCTATCTTTACACTCCGATTTACTATTTGTGAAAGATATTGAGAGCGCTTACTGATGGATCGAAAAACGGATCGAAAAATTACTACTGTATGCCTGATGAATTCCCGCCGTATCCACCAGACACTGCGGCAGCTCGCCGAGCAGCGCACCATCTGTAATGATCGGCACATGGCCGTAGTCGCAGCACTGAAATTGCTGGAACCCGCTTACCAGGGCGTCAAAGTAGAGACGATTTTTGATGACCTGAAAAGCCGTCCTGATAGCGAGCTGGTATCGCTAGCGCGTTTGATCCACCCGGTAATGTGTTCCTTGAAGCTGGAAAAATGGCTTAAACAGTCCGGCCAGTGTCAGTATCTGGCAGAAAGCGCAAGCCCTCGCGGCAGTGTGGTACGCCGCATCCTGCTCGATGACAATGCGACTGAAATCAATCCAGCCGGGAAATCCGCTGAACTTTGGAATTGAATTTCTCTACCAGCGTTCTGTCTGTTGTTCAGTTATTTGTCTGAATCTATTACTTGCTGGTCATCATTGTGTGCCGGCGCTACCGGCTTGAAGCGCCGTTTTACCACAATCGGCTCACTGCGGGTTCGAGTGATTTCGGTAGCTTGTACCAGCAGGCCCTGTTTATTGACGTAATAGCGCTGGGTGACATGGGTGCCTTCATCCAGCGAGCTCTCCATCACCAGGGTGTCCCCCTCCCACAAGCTGAAGCGAACCGGTGGGCTGCCTTTACTGCCCCAATTGCTGAGGGACACCGGCGCGGCGCGGCCATCGGGCACGATGCGTAGTGGCAACCCCTTGTCAGGCTTTATTTCAACCTGGTCATTGTCGATGTCGATGTGCAGCGTGCTCGCAGACAGCAGGGGGAAAGGGTTTGGCTTGTCGCGTTGGGCAGGGGGGGTGTCAATGTCTGGCTTCTTGTTCTTGTCGGCATGTTTTTTGCCTTTGCCGCCCTTTGGTGGCATAAGCTTGCGAATGTTGTCACTTTGCTCGACATCGAGTTGCCAGCTACCAAAGATCGGCGCGGCACTCGCCGCCTGATGAGCTGCGAGCGCCAAACAGAACAGCAGAATTGCGTTTGCCCTGACCGCTGCCAATGTCTAATCCTCTTTCATAAAGCGCTTGCGCACGGTGGCTCGTTGATGTTCGAGCTCGGCCAATAGCGCCCGCCGCTCTTTATTGGAGCGCCGGCTGCTCATTATCGAGTGTTTGATTATCTAGGGAATTGTAAAACACGTCTACCGCTGTCGAGTGTTACTGCTTACTTTCGGCCTTCCTCCGCTTGGGCAGGCTGTCGGTAAGCCAGGCGATGAATGATCGAGCTATGTTGCGGAAACACTGCGGCCAGGCGCACGGCAGTTGCCATTTCCATATCTTCCTGGACAAACCCCGGGCATACTGCCTCGCTCAACAGGCCATACTCTCCTGCCTCCAATTCGGTGGCTTTCCAGTAACCGCCAGGAACCAGCAATTGCAATTGTTGGCCGGCCTCAAGACCGGGGCCGAGGATAGTTTGACTCAACTCGCCCACGGGGCTAATGAGCCGGTAGGTGAGAGGCGCGCCCAAGTGAAAATAGTGCATAATATCGGATTGATTGCGGTGCCAGTGGCCCACCGGGCTGGTATCGGTGAGCAGATAATAGATAGACGACATGGCGGGGCGGCAGGCGCCGTTGGCTGCCGAGCTGTCGTAGCCGGAGGTAAAAACCCGTCGAAAATAACCACCTTCCGGGTGGGGTTCAAGTCCAAGCCGGGCAATCAAATTGTTTTTATTCATGCTGATTGGCTATCATCCGCTAAAATGCAGGGCATCGATACGATCGCTAGTCATTTTCCATGATTCATCCGTACAAAATATACAGGTTTACAGCTTATCTATGAGTGACAATCTCAGAATCGGTCAACTATTGCAAGCCACCTTCAAAGCTGTGTTGTTGGCGCAGCTGCTTGGTTTGGCTGGCTGCGCCACAGTGCCCTACACCAGTGAGGATGTGGCGCTGGCGGCTCAGCAGGGGCAACTCGAAGCGCTTTTTGACCAGGTGCAAGTGGAGCTGGCTGATACCCGGCCGGGCTCGGATAAGGCGCTGGCACTGGATACCCTGCAGAACGATATAGGCCGGCAACTGGCGCTGCCACACCAGGCAAACATCGATGAGCTCTTGAGCGAAGGCCGCAAGGGGATGCTGTCGATGGCGCAAATTGCTGAACTTGAGTCCGAAATCGCCATCGTCAGGCACTGGTTGCCCTATGAGAATCCCGGCCTGAGGGCTGAGGCGGCCACCGCTCGCCAGCTGACCGAGAAGCAGATTGCAGTGATCAACAAGGAGCTCGACGCACTGCCCCCGGAGCAGGTGGGCCAGCGCAATGCTTTGTTGTTGCAATTGGCAGATTTGACCGGTGGAGCAGAGGGGCAAGTACTGCGCGAGCAGGTGGCGGTGGATATCGAGGTCGCGTATCAGCAAGGGGTCGCGGCGGTAGAGGCGATGAAATTGGTCTCGGCTGAGGGTTTTTTACAGCAGGTGGCAGCGGTCGATCTTCATTATAAGGATCTGGTGTTCCAGCAGGAATTAGTCGCCACCGGCCTGTTTGAGCAAAATTTCTGGCGAGCCCTGGTCGATGGTCGCCCCGACGAAGCCTATAACGGGTTTTACGCCTTCGCCGAAACCGCGGCTTTCTCGACTCATCGCAATAAAGTCGCCACGGATGCCGCGGAATTGGCGGAGTATTTTGATGCTCTTGGAGATAAGAAGCGCCGGCAAAAGCAGTGGTTGGAGAGCTACCATGCTTTTAAGAAGGCGGCCTATATCCGCGCCAGGCTGGAGATCGATGCCGAGCCCAGTACCGGATTGCAACGCTTTACCCTGGAGATGGAAAACCGCTTCAAGCGGGCTGAAAGGGCTGGCAAAACTCCCGCTGCCCTGGCCTATTTGTCGGTTATAGACAGCCTCTATCCCCAGCATGCGCTGCTGGAAAGCAAGCAGCGCGCCAGTTTTGACGCCGTATTCGACCGCGCCGTGGTCAAAGTGAGCGTAGAGCCTTTTTCCGGCCGTTATGGTCGGCAGGTGTCGAGTGCCATCAGCAAATACTTATTGGACAATGTGCCCAATGAGGTGCGCATGGTAAGCCGCGATCAGTTTCAAATGCTGAGCCGCAAGCAGCAGCAGGGTCAGTCCTATTTTATGGTCAAAGGGGAAATGTTGCGCAGCGATGTGCAGAATCGGGAGCGCCCCCGCAGTGAGAAGCGCCGGGTTATCACCTCGACCGAGTCCGGCCCTAACCCCAGGTACAAGGCCTGGCGCGACCTACCACGCGACCAACGTAGCGAGCTTCAGGAACCCCCTAAAGAAGCCAAGCTGCCGGTTTATGAGGATGTCATGGTCGAGCACCGTGATATCACTAGCAAGGCCGTGGTATCTGTCAGTTATCAGGTAATTGACCCGCTCACCGCCAAGGTACTGTTTGTCGAAACACTATCCGATAGTGCTAGCGTGGAGGCGACGGCCACCGAGGGCATGGTGCGGGGAATTTATGTACTGGAAGCCGTCCCCGCCGCCTTACCCGCTAAAGCGGAAATGTTGGATAAGCTGGCCCTTACGGTGTCGGAGCAGATCGGTCAGGAGCTGGCTGGGCGATTGTTGGCACTGGAGAGCCGCTATGAAGCGGCGGCACGAGGTCAGGAGGAGCAGGGTAATTATGCTGCCGCCCTGGATCAATGGGTGTATGCCTACGTGGTCAGCGAACCCGGCAGTGAGAACCAGGCGATGTATCGACTGGCTATGGAAGAAGCAGTACTAAGGGTTTGATTCCGGCTGCTTAGGCTCGGTGGCGGGTTCGAGAGCTTGCCAGAGCCGCGGATTATTGGGGTTGACCAGCTTCAGCTCCTGTAGCAGTGCCATTGCCTGGGTCTCGTCCCCCTCTTCGATAGCCTGATCGAGCTCCGACTCCAGTCGCTGGGTGAGAGTCTGTAAACCCAGCCTGGCTTCTACATTGTCGGGACTTAGCTGCAGTACCTGCCGGTACTTGTGCAGGGCATTGTTGTTGGCTGGACTGGTGTACCGGCGTTCTGCAAGATCGTATTGTGCGTTGCGCAACAGACCGGTTATCTTGAAACGGCTGAGCATGTTGTCGGCCCGATTGTTTTCCATTTGAGCCTGGGCTTCTGCTTCGGCCACCAGGGCCTCCTGCACCTGGCGGGCCGCATCGAGCTGGCTTTGCCGCTCGGCGATTTCTGCCAGCTCGGGGTCGGCTAGCTGCGCCTGCTGCAGGTACTGCAGCGCCGGCTCCAGGCTTTTTGCCGCCAACGCCTGGTCCGTCAACTCGATATAGTGCAAGGCAATACTGCGTCGGCCTGCGAGGGCATCGGCGTTAGTTTCTTCGAGGGTCAGCACACGGTTATAGCTTTCCAGTGCGTTGTTACCGGGGGGCGAGAGCAGTAGACCGGCAGCGAGCAGGGTGCCTGCGTCTGCCAGCATTTCATTGATTATGCGGGTCTGGTTGTCGACCTGGGGTAGAGACCTGGGGTCGATGTCGGCGAGAGCGATTGCTGCCTGGGCTGCGATCCCGCTGCCGGGGGGCTGAGCGGGGTATAGCTGACTGTTTAACGCTGCACCGAGCATGGCGCCGGCCAGGCGGGTCGCAGCCTCTTCCGTGGCGCTGTAGGTGTCTGCTGCTGTGCTGGTTTCATCAGCGGCTGGAGCCGCCTTATCTCGCCCTTCCAGTAGGGCGCTCAAGGTCTCGCGGCCTTGCTTCAGCGCCTCACTGTCCTTGAGTTGCTGCCACAAAGGTGTCAACGCGCCGCTTGACCAGGCGTAGTAGCCGATGCCGCCACAAGCTGCGAGTACCATTAGCAGCCTGGCCCATGATCGACGGCGCCCGCCGACTGCGGCTACCGGTGGAATGGTGTTATCCAGCGAACGCCCGCCTTCTGCTGTTCTTTCCTGCGCCTGGTGTATCGTGCGATTCGTCGCGACCGACCCGGAGCCGTCCCGCTTCTGGTTTCTCAGTGCGCCCAAGCGCAGCTTGTCCAGGTCGGTGATCAGCTCCCTGCCACTGGAGTAGCGCCCCTCGGCATTTTTCGCCAGCATGCGATCCATTAGTGGCTGCAGTGCCGCAAGATGGGGCGGCAGCGGTGGTACCGGTTCTTTGACGTGCTTGATGCCGATGGCAATGGAATCTTTACCGTCGAAGGGCGCTTTGCCAATCAACATTTCGTAAAAGACGATGCCCAATGAGTAGATATCAGATCTCGAATCCAGGTCTTGTCCCCGGGCTTGCTCGGGGCTCATATACTTTGGGGTGCCTACCACCATACCCAATTGGGTCATTTGGGCATCGCCGCTGGCGGGCCGAGCGATACCGAAATCGGTAAGCACTGCGCTGCCGTCGTCCCGGAACATAATATTGTCGGGTTTTACATCGCGGTGAATAAAGCCCTTCTTGTGGGCGTAGTCTAGTGCCGCCGCAATTTGCCGCAAGATGGACATGGCCTGTTTGGTGGTCATGTTCTTCTTCAGGCGACCTTTTAAATCGCCGCCCGGGTGGTATTCCATCGCGATATAGTAGTAGTCGTCGTGGGCTCCCACGTCGTAGACGGCGATGATATTGGGGTGGGAAAAGCGTGCGGCAATGCGGGCTTCCCGCATAAAGCGCTCGCCGTAATTGGCGTCTGCCGCCAGCACCGGCGCCATGACTTTAATTGCGACTTCCCGGTCAAAACTTTCCTGGTTGGCGAGATAGACGGTAGCCATACCGCCCGTGCCGAGCTGCCCGAGTATTCGATACCCGGGTAGGGTCGGCAGTTTAAAGCCCTTCTTGTCCTTTTTAGTCGTCACAATCAGTTCGGCAGCCAA
>CBDUUA010000117.1:0-6575 GCA_965370135.1 uncultured Cellvibrionales bacterium | reverse complement strand
CTCGACCCCGACCTGGTGGCCGAGGGCCTGGGGGTATTACATATACGCAGTGTCTACGACCTGGACGGCCGCGACACCAGCGTCGGCATTGCCGCCCTCGCCGACCCTTTGCAACACAGCGCCAGTGATCGCCCCGCCCGCTTCATCCGTATCGTCAAGGCGGTATCCCAGGCCGACGACGATCTGGTAGACGTCCCGGGCAGCGCCTTTGGCCGCAGTTCGCGGCAGCTAATGCGAGAAATCATCGGCTACGGCATGGTTGAACCCGACGGCTCGGTAAAAATCAAAGTGCCGGCCAATATTCCCTTTGCGATTTCGGTACTCGATGCCGAGGGCAAGCGCATCAGCGAGCGGCACAACAATTGGCTGCAACTCATACCCGGCGAAGTAAGACACTGCAACGGCTGTCATACGTCGAGCAGCGAATTGCCCCATGGCCGCGTCGAAGCCGAAGCCGATTCCATTAACAGCGGCGCTGTCAACACCGGCGCGCCCTTCCCCAACACCGAGCCGGCGCTGTTTGCCGATGCCGGTGACACCATGGCCGAAACCCTCAGCCGCATCAGGGGCATACCCTCCCTGAGCGTCGACCTGGACTATGAAGATCACTGGACCGACCCGGTCGCCCGCCCGAAGGACTTGCCCTTTGCCTATTCCTACAGCGACCTGGCAACCGCGGCGCCCACCCTGCCGGCCTGCCAAACCCGCTGGCAGGGCCACTGCCGCATCGTGGTCAACTACCCGGATCATATTCAAGCCCTGTGGGATCGGGATCGACGCGTACTGGATATCGATGGCGTCAGGGTGTTGGCGGACCATAGCTGCAACAGCTGCCACTCCCCCAGCGATGCCGCGTCAGCGGCCCGCATCCCTGCGGCACAACTGGAATTCACTAACGCCGCATCATCAGAACAGGCCGACCAGCTGGTGTCCTACCGCGAGCTGTTGTTCACGGACGCCGAGCAGGAAGTGGTGGACGGCGCGCTGCTCGACCGCCTGGTCCAGGCCACCGACGCCGCCGGCAACCCGCTGTTCGAAACCGACGAGGACGGCAACCTGATTCTCGATACCCTGGGCAACCCCACCCCGGTGATGGTCACTATTCCCGTGGCACCGCTGATGTCGGTCAACGGCGCCCACGCCAGTGCGCGCTTCTTTGCACCCTTCAGCCCGGGGGGCGTCCACGACGGCTACCTGAATCCGGCGGAATTGCGCTTGATTAGCGAGTGGCTGGATATCGGCGCGCAATACTACAACAACCCCTTCGACGTACCGCAGAACTGAGCCGTCACAGTGAAACCCATCTTCACTTCTTTGCTGCCGTTGCTATTGTTTTTGCTCATAACGTTGTTGCTCCTGAGTTTGCAGGCCCGCGCCGCCAACACCCCGACAGTGACAGTTGATGCGGCCTATATCGAGATGCACACCGGTCCCGGCAGGGGCTATCCCGTGTTTCATGTTATCGAACGGCACGAGCTTGCCGAGGTTCTCAAACGCCGCACCGACTGGTTCGAGGTCAGAACCGCCAAGGGCAAGACCGGATGGGTCAGCCGCCGACAAATGGAACAGACGATTAACGCCCGCGGTGAACCCTTTGTGTTAGCGGAGCCGGCCTTCAACAACTATGCGTCCAGGCGCTGGGAACTCGGCGTCGCCGGCGGTGATTACGAGGGCGCCAATTCCCTGTCCCTGATCGGCGGCGTTAGGATGACCGCAAACCTCAGCGCCGAAATAAACTACACCCAGGTAAGCGGTAGTTTTTCGGATAGCCAGTTGCTGACCATCAATATCGTAAACCAGTTTTTCCCCGCGTGGCGGGCCACCCCCTACTTCAGCCTTGGGGCCGGTGTTATCCGCACACAACCGTCGGCAACGATAGTCGCCACGGAAGATCGCACCGACAACACGCTTAGCGCCGCGATCGGCGCACGAATTTATATTACCCGGCGGTTTCTGGCACGGCTTGAATACCGCAGCCATGTCGTCTTGACCAGCCGAGACGAGAACGAGGAAGCGAAGCAATGGCAAATCGGATTCAGCGTATTCTTTTGAGCGGCTCCCCGTTGCCGATACTGGAGATGGTGATGGTGCCGGTACTGGCGCTACTGCCACTGCAGGGGCTGGCCCAGGAGAGCGATGACGCGGTACTCGACAGTATTGTCGACCCGGGTCTCGATCGCCGCCAACTCAAGGAGGACAAAATCGACGGCGAAGATTTCGAGCTGGGCTTCTACCTGGGGGGCCTGTTTGTCGAAGATTTCAGCTCCAGCTTTGTCTACGGCCTCAGTCTCGCCTATCACATCACTGAAGACTTTTTCCTGGAGGGCGTTTACGGACGCACCGAGGTGGGTAAAACCAGCTTTGAGGAACTCAGTGGCAATATTGAAATCCTCAGCGACAAGGATCGTCAATACAGCTACTACAATATTTCGCTGGGCTACAATCTTTTCCCCGGCGAAGTCTTCGTGGGCAAACATCACGCCTTTAATAGCGCCTTATACCTGATCGCCGGTGTCGGCAATACCGAGTTCGCCGGCTCCCAGCACTTTACCGTCAACTTCGGTGTCGGCTATCGATTCTTTGCCACCGACTGGATGGCGTGGCGGATGGATCTGAGAGACTACGTGTTCGATCTCGATGTGCTGGGTAAAAACAAGACCACCCACAATCTCGAAGTCCGCACGGGCCTGACCTTTTTCTTTTAGCAGGCATGACCTTTTTCTTTTAGCAGGAGACCCACTATGGGCAAGCTGATCACCACCCTACTCAAAATCACCGGGATATTACTCTGCTGCTGCAGCGTCGCCGGCGCCAGCGCACTCAGCGGCACCGCCCCGGACTTCACCCTCAAGAGCGACAGCGGCAAAAACCTGCGCCTGTCAGAACATCGCGGCCAGGTGGTGATGATCAATTTCTGGGCGTCCTGGTGCGGCCCCTGCCGCCAGGAGATGCCGCTGCTGGATCAACTGCAACAGCGCTACAGCAAGGCGGGTTTCACGGTACTGGGTGTCAATGTCGAACAGGACAGCACCCAGGCAAAGCGGCTGCTGCAGGATATGAATGTCAGCTTCCCCATCCTGTTCGACTCCGATAGCGTGGTGAGCAAACTCTACGATGTCAGGGCCATGCCGGTCACCGTCATGGTCGACAGGGACGGTAACATGCGCTATCTGCACAAGGGCTTCAAGCCCGGCTATGAAGACCAGTATCGCCGGCAGATCAAGGAGCTGATTCGCGAATGAAAACCGCTGCGCTGCTGACAGCAAGCCTGCTGGTGCTGGGGGGATGCTCGATCCAGCCCTGGGTCAAACCCTATGAGCGGGGCAATCTGGCAGACCCGATCATGCAATTCGAGCGCGACCCGGTAGCCGCGGCCTATATGGGACACGTCTATCAAGCGCGAGAAGGCGCCAAAGGTGCTGAAGGCGGTGGAGGCAGCGGTTGTGGCTGTAATTAATACCCGCGCAGGAATAGCGCGACAAACTGCTCAGGAAGGGCGACGACTAATGACTGCCACGCGCCTGCTCGCACTCGTGTTTTGCCTGTCTGCCGCACTGGCCTCACACGCCACGGTGCTGCCCCCGGACAGGGCTGATGCCCTGTACCACAGCTTCGACGGTGGCGGCGTAGAAATCACCGGCCCGTCCCTGCTGTTTCGCAAGAATATCAAGGACAAGGTCGGAGTCCGTGCCAACTACTACGTCGATATGATCAGCAGCGCATCTGTCGACGTGCTGGCGACTGCCAGCCCCTATACCGAGGAGCGCACCCAGATCGGCGTGGGCCTTGATTACCTCCACAACAAGACCTTGATGAGCCTGGATTACATCAACAGCGAGGAAGACGACTACAGCGCCCAAACCGCCATGTTCAGCGTGAGCCAGGATTTTTTCGGGGATCTGTCGACCTTCTCCATGAGCTACGCGATCGGCGATGACGAAGTGCGCAACAACGCCGACCCCAGCTTTGCGGAACCCGTGGATCGGCGCAATTTCGCTATTGCCCTGTCGCAGATCCTCACCAAAAGCTGGGTGATGGAACTCTCGCTAGAAACCATCGTCGAGCAAGGCTACCTCAACAACCCCTATCGCTCAGTGCGCTACCTCGACGCCGGCTCCGCCCTGGGTTATAGCTACCAGCCCGAGATCTACCCCGATACCCGCAATAGCGATGCCGCGTCATTGCGAACCATCTACTACCTGCCCTACCGCGCCGCCCTGCGCGGGGAATACCGCTATTTCAGCGATAGCTGGGGCATCAACGCGCACAATTTTGAACTGCGCTATGTGCAGCCCCTGGCCCACGGCGTCACCCTCGAAGGCAAGTATCGCTACTACACCCAGAATGCCGCCGATTTCTATGCGGATATTTTTCCGTTCGCCGATTCACAGAATTTTATGGGCAGGGACAAGGAACTCAGCACGTTTAGCTCCAACACCCTGGGTGCGGGCATTACCTGGGAATTCCCACTGGGCGGCGTCCATTGGCTGGATACCGGGACGCTAAACCTGTACTGGGATTTCATGCAGTTCGATTACCAGGATTTCAGGGACGTGCTGGCAGGCGGCCCACCCGGGCAGGAGCCGCTGTATGCTTTTAACGCCAATGTGATCCGCTTTTTCATATCGTTCTGGTTCTGATCTGGCGAGCCACCCGCTGCAGAGACCTGCTGGCACGCCAGGAATGTATCGCCAGACTGACCATGCCGAGCACATCCGATGGCCGTTTCAGCAAGCATCGAAGGCAGCGACCAATGGCAAAGGAACCATCGTCTTCCATGCCCTGGATAACCGCCTCCGGCAGCCCCTGGCCGGCGGGATCCAGAACCACGCGAACCGCCGCAAAGGGCAAGTCAAAGCTGCGCGCCGCCTGTGCAATCGCGGCGCTTTCCATGTCCACTGCGACCGCAGCATAACGCTGGTACAGCATCGCTTTCTGCTGCCGGGAGACTACCGGGCTGTCACTGCTCATCGAGCATTCAGTGCGGATAGGCACACCGCCGGACAAAGCCTGGCAAAGACTGCTATGCAGACGCTGATCGACCTTGATTTTTTCGCCGTCGGGAGCCAGCACTGCCGTCGGCACGACAATAGTACCTGGCTCAATCTCAGGATCCAGGCCTGCCGCGCAACCCCAACTCAGCAGTGCCTCGACACCGGCATCGCGCAATACCGTTGCCGCCCGCCGGGCATTTGAGCCACCGATACCGGCGCGAATAACGGTACAGTGATCGGAAATTTGCAGTGGCTGGAAGCGCGGTGGCGCGCTCTTGGTGAGTCCCCGCGCCTCCATGGGCATGGCGTAAACGATGCCAAGATGCATGTTGCGTATCATTTGGGCCTGGTGACTTAAATGGGTTATTTAGATGGGTTACTTGAATAGCACTTACTTAAGCGCAACACCACGTTTTCCGCGCAACCTGGGTCGAATTCATTCGACCATTGCCGGAGTCGGTTCGATCCCTAGCCGAATGAATTCGGCCCTACACAGCTTAAGTGGGCTACTACTTAACAATGACCGGCCCCAACCGTGGCCGTGGTTTCAGTGGCAACCGCCGGCTGGTCACCCGCACCCGCCTGAGGAGCATTAGCCTCCTCACTCGAGGACATGCGCAAAGCCACCCGCAGTTTTGCCGGGGACAGAAACACAGGTGCAGGTTTGGGCAGGCCCCAGGCCGCCAACTTGAACAGCAGGCGAATGGCGCCGTCCCAGCTGACAAAAGCGCTGCTCATGAGCATGGTGACTCGCACGCTCCGACGGGAGATCTTGACCTCCGCGCTGTCGCTGAAGCCTGGATTTTGATGCAGGCGGCGCAGAGTCAATAGCGCCATACCGATGGCCCAGAGGCAAAAGCGACGCAGGCCGGTTTCGTCGGCGGGAAGCAGAAGCGTGTAGTTCAAGGCATTTTGCAAATGGGCATGGGTGATGGCGATAAGCTCATTCAGCATGGCGTTGAATCCAGCCGATCCCCTTGCTTGCGCAAGGGCCCCGGGTTTGATCCCGTGCTTGATCATCAAGGATTTGGGTAACCAGCAGGCGCCGCGATACTCGTCATCCCAGATATCCTTGAGAATATTGGTCATCTGCAGGCCCTGACCAAAGGACGCAGCCAGCGCCATCAGGGGTTGCCGCTGCAGATTAATCGCCTCACTGTAATCACAGAATAGATCGGTCAGCATCTCACCGACAACACCGGCGACATGATAGCAGTAGCTGTTCAGGCTATCGAGGTCATCCAGGCCGTCACCTTCGCACTCGCCCTGAAAGTACGCCATACCCTCGAGCATAATGGTGACACAGCGCGACAAAGCCAATTGCTGGGCCGTGTTCAAGCTGCGGGTAATTCGAATCACTCTTTCGGTATTCGCCACCAGATCCCGCTCGACAGCGGGCGTATCGTCGGTGAGCAGGGGCAGCAGGCGAGCGGCAAAGTCCGCAGCAGGCGCAGAGCCCCGCACCACGCGATTGAAGCGCCCGGCGAATTCCCGCTTTTGCTCAAACGAGAGCTCGGCGGCATCTTCGATGGTGTCCGCTATGCGGCAAAGCAGATAACCGTTGCCGACAGCCGTCTCCAG
>CBDUUA010000116.1:0-6585 GCA_965370135.1 uncultured Cellvibrionales bacterium | reverse complement strand
ATTTTTTTCAGGTCGCGGTCGTGGATGACGACGACCTCGCCATCGGCAGTTTCCTGTACGTCGATTTCAACCCAGTCGGTGTCCTGCTCCAGCGCCTGTTCAATTGCAGCAAGGGTGTTTTCCGGTGCCACCGCTGAGGCGCCGCGGTGGGCGATAATCTCTGTGTGATCCGCCATGGTCAGGCTGTCTATCAGTTGCTTGCTGCTTATCGCCGCTACCAGCAGTGCGCAGAGGCAGCCGATGATGATCCACCGGCGGCTTAGCCAGGGTTTGTCGGCGCGAGCCGCCGCTGTGGATAGCGCCCGCTGTAGTTCGGCGTCGCCTGGTTCGCCCGAACCACGTTGCAATCCGGCCTGGCGATAGAGATGAAGGATGATGGCGCTCAAATATGCGGCGCTTATGAAGGTTGCTGCCAGCGCTAACAGGCCGCCGAGCAATAGCACCAGGCACAGGGTGAAGGCCAGCAGGCGCATCGACTCGATGACCATGGGCACAACCAGGCTACCCAGAGTCGACATAGTCGCTATGGTCAGGCCGACCAGCAAACTGTCCAGCGCGATCCATGCCAGTATCCACCCCAGTATGAGCCGCTCGTGGCCCTTTGCCGTTTGTCGGCTCAGGGCCAGCGCTTCGCCCCGGGTTTTGTTTTCGAACAGAACCAGCGGCAAGCTATAGACCCAGCCGACCAGCATGCGCAGCACCAGGGCTGCGGTGATTGCAGCAAAGACGCCAATCAACGCTGCGGCAATCCAGAACTCAGTCGGCTTTTGCGCCAGGTAGAAGTTGATATCGAATTCGCTGAGGAAGGTTTGAAACACCAGCCAACTGGCAGCCAGCAGGGGCAGAACATAGACTAGTACCCTCGCGACCATATACATCCCCAGCCGCAGGATCTGCACGCTGCGCCGGGAGATAAAAGCAATAGCACCGGTATAGCTGATAATGTGGTCCCGGTTGGCGGCTTGCAAGATCGTCATCAGCGCCGCGTGTTTAAAGGCGACAATGGTGATGGCTATCGCACCGAGCATCACCAGGCTACCGAGGCCAAAGGGTGTCAGGAAGAAAAACAGGATTTCCTGGTCTGACAGCGCAGCGTCCCCTGAGTGGGAGATGGCAATATTCAGCAGCAGGCTTGCCAGCGGGGTCAGCAAAATATAGGCAATGACAGTGGCCAGCACATGGGCAGCTAGTGCGTTGCGCCAATTTGCATGGATATCGCGCCACAGTTCAACAAGGCTATTTTTTATAGATTTCATTGGGCCCTCCGGGAACGGGCTTCCAGAATAAAGCGAATTCGGCTTTTTATTCGGCCTTCTATTCGACTTTCTATTCGATCATGCCCTAACTGCCGTCTATGGCTGGGTGCTGGCCAAATTCCGCCAGCGCTTTTTCGCAGTGATCCATGGCGCCACTGGCGCGATCTGCCGCGCCCTGCACCAACAGGGAAATGCCCATGGTTGCAAAGGCGGCGCCACCGCTAATTAGCACGCCTTTTTCGTTGAGGCCGAGTCGGGGTGAGGCCAGCGTGCCCTTGAGTGCGACAAAGGGGGTGACGAACATATCCGCGCTGATACCGATGCCCTCGCGGGGTTTGGTATTGAACTCGATGTTGAGCTTTTCCGTGTGGAAGTCGATATCACCACCGCCTACGACCATGATTTTCTCACCTTGCAGCAACATTCTGGATAGCTCGGACAGGCCGTCTTTGATATCCAGCCGAATAACACTGCAATCCCAATTAGAATACTTGTCTTCTTTTGCCATCGGATTCAGGGCCGAAAACAGCTGGGATAATAGATCACCCGATATGCTGTTGAGAATTACATTTTCTACCCGGCCAGAGCCCTGGGTAACAAGAATGTAACCGTTGGATCGAGATGCCAGCGTGTGCGGGCTGGTGCCCTTCGATGCCAATTCTACGGTGATGCTGATGGCGGGAATCTGTTTGATATGGTCTACGTCCCCTGATGCGACGTTGACCCGCAGATCCCGCAGCTTGATTAGCGCCTGCAGTTGCGGCAGTGGTGTTGAGGTAGTCAGTGACAGCGTATTGGCGGCGACGCCGCCGTGGGAGGTAACAAAATTCAATTGTGCTTTCAGGTCGCCACCGTGCAAACTGCCGTCCAGTTTGACCCGCTCCAATTCGACCTCACGGCTTAGCAGCTGGCCAATGGCCAGCTCCACATCGATGTCGAATTGCTGTAGTACGTCGAAGTCTATGGGCTCATCGACGAAGACATAATCGCGGTTGGCCTTGTCGGCATCAGCCGGCTCTGCCTCGGTTTCAATTGCCACGGGAGTTGTCGGGTCACTCGGCGGCGGGGGTTCAGGTTCGAAGGGTATAAGATCCAGCCGTTCCGATGTCAGCCTGGCGTCAATGACGGTGCCTTTTCCCATGACTATGTTCACCGCCCCCGTGAGATCGCTGTCGCCGAAGTTAAGTTGCAGCGGATCCAGGCTAAGTTCGGTGGCAGACAAGCTTAGCGCGATATTGCCATCGAAAGGGATTGCCGGCAGGCTGGTCATCAGCTCCGCCATGCTGGATCCTTTAACCTGTAACTCCAGCTTCGATGTTTCGTCGCCGGTGGCGAGCGTGCCGCTGGCGAGCAGCTCGACACTGGCCAGTTGTGCGATCATCTCATCGAGTTCGATGACATCGCCGGCCAGGGTGAGCTCTCCCTGTAGTGCCAGGGTTTCAGCAGGCAAGTCCGCCACGTCGAACAGGGCGCCGAGTCGGTCGAGGGGTGAGACCCTGGCATCGATGATCAGCCGCTGTCCCCGGAGCTCAAGCTCTGCCTCGGTGCTGATGTTGTTCACTCCAGCATCGAGCTTGACCTGGGCGCCCCGGCCGGTCTGGGTGATATCTGCTGCTAGCTGCAGGGGGCCGCTAAAGGGCAGTGAAAGCCCGGCCTGCTCGATGATATCTGCGACCTCATCGGTACTCAGTACTGCCTTGAGTTTTGTGCCGGAGAGGTCGCCGGTGAGATCCGCCAGATCTGCCACGGTACCGTCGGCCTGCAGATTGATCGACCCCAGGGACGCCATAAGCGCAAAATTTGCCGCGCCCAGGGCCTTGAGTTGTTCCCGGGGGCCGATCTCTCCGCTGAGTATCAGTTGCTGCTTGAGGATCTTCGCCTTGCCGCTAAGATCCAGATTGCCGGCATCATTGGGGCGCAGGCTCAGTTCCTCGAGGTGGATGACTTGATCTTCTGTTTGCGGCTGTCGTTGGATAAGCCGGATATTGCTGATTTCCACCAGATCGACCATCAGCGGCAGGCTGACTTGGTCGTCGACATCCTCTAATGCAGGGGAGTCAGTGGCCTCGGTTTCGCCACTGCCCAAGTCAAAATTGGACTCGCCCTCGGCGTTGCTCTCCAGTAGCACAAGGACATCATGGAGCTTGAGTTCCTCCACCAGGATCGGGCCCGATAGCAGCGACCACAGGTTTACCCGGACGGACGCGTGCCCGACCTCTACCATCAGCGGCTCGGAGCCCCAGGGGGCGTTGGCCAGGCTTAGCTGTTCAATAAGCAGTGATGGCGCCGGCAGCAGCTCGAGTTGCAGGTCGCCGTTGATTCTGAAATCTCGTCCAACGGCGTCGGATACCAGGGTTTCGATATCGGGGCGGTATCGATTCAAGTCCGCATATTGCAGAAACAGCACGGCCGCCGCCAGGGCTGCGATCAGCACCAAGCCGATAGTTGTGATAAAGCGGGGGATGGACATGGGCAACTCCTTTTGTGCCGCTGAACTTCACGTCACCGATGGGCCGCGGACTTCGTGGATGACAGCATAAAGCACCTTTGGGGTGAAATCCACGGCCGTTTGTTGCGGCGCCAATCTGGTACACTGCCTGAATCTTACTGTGGGCTAACAGTGGGCTAACAGTGGGCTAACTGTGGGCTAACTGTGGGCTAACAGTAGATTCAGGTGATGAAAAACGGGAGATACCATGTCAAGATTTCAGCGTTTGTGTATTGTTCTAGTAGCCGGTGTGGGTTGGGTGGGCGCCGCGACAGCTTTTGTGCCCATCGATGTGGAGAGTGAGCTCAACGAGCTGGAACTCGAAGTACAGAGTTACAATGCCGGCCCCCAGGTGGTTATCGGCATCAAGAACAAAGAGGCTTTCAAGGTCTATTGTAGCGCGCGATTTATTAATGGCCCCCAGACCCCGGTGGATCGCCGTGTCCAGATCAAAGCGGAGAGTACCGGGCAGATGGCGGTACCGCTCATGCGCGAGGTGACCCGGGTTCGGGTTGAGCTTCGCTGCGACAAAAAACAGCCTGCGGAACCTGTGGAATAAGCTCGGGCGGACCGCCGAGACTATTCGCGATTCGCCTACACCGCCGATTGCCTACACCACCGATTTCAGGGCCGCAAAGGCCAGCTCATCGGCGACATCTTCGGCGGCATCCGATATGCCGCAAATCACGTCCAGCAGCCGGCCCATATGCATTTTGGCGCTCAGATCGAGATCGGAGCAGAAAATACGCTGCATCAATGCCGCCTGGCGATGATCGACTTCACTCTCCAATTGACCCACCTTGTGGGTATGTGCGTGCAGTTCCTTGAGCTGGCCTTTGGGCTTGAAGTAATTTTCCAGGGCGTCGTGCAGTTGCCCGGCACAATCCACATTCAATGCCAGTATATCGAGGTACTCAGGCTGGAATTCCGCCGCAACCGAGGGTGGCTGATTGCTTAGAAATAGCGCCACGTCCTCCCCGCAGCCCGCTAATTTGTCGACTGACTCTACCAGGCGGTAGACATCGGATCGAATCACCGGCAGGAAGGCGCCGGACTGCAGCGCCTCCCCGATCTCCCATTTGAGCAAGTCTGCATGGCTCTCATAGTCCTTGGTCGAGGTAACCGCCGCAGTGAAGGCCGTTGCGTCCTGGGCCAGGTATTGCGCCAGCACCGCGCGTGTCGCTTCAAGGCATTGCTGGGCGGTGGCCGCATGCTCCAGCACCAGTTTCCTGACTTGCTTCTCCTTCTTGAAAATCAGCATGATCTGTCATCCTTTGCAATTTGCAAATAGCCTGCGCACCGGGTGCGAAACAGCTTTATTTTATGCCGCCACCAGCCGATAAACCAGCGCCGAGAATAGCGCCGCGCTGATCGGTGTAATCACCCAGCCGAGAAAAATAGTGGCGATCTTGCGGCCGCTCACCGCGCTCATGCCCTTGGTGAGTCCCACGCCGATGATGCCACCGACCACTGCCTGGGAGGTCGATACCGGGATGCCGGCGAGGGAGAAGATATGTACGCCGAAAGCGGCGGAAAACTGGGCGGCTAGGGCGCCGGTATAATTCAGTGGGGTAATGCTTTTACCCACCGTATCGGTCACTCTTTCGCCAAATGTTATTGCGCCGACGGCCATGGCGACACCCCCCAGCACGGCCAGCCACAGCCCCTTGTCTGGATATTTACTCAGTAGTGGCCCGATGGCGTTGCCCACATCGTTGGCTCCCAGGGAAAACGACACATAGGCGGCGGAGGCCACCACCAGCATGCCCAGAGTGCGTGACCAGGCCATGGAGTTGGCGTTGCGCAGCAGTCGGCTGAGGAGCTTGTACAGCAGGAATGCCATGATCATGGTCAGCATGGGGCTGACCACCCAGGCACTGAAAATCTTTAACAACACGCCCAGCTTGAAGTAACTCGCCTCGAAGCCGACGATACCCACGCCCACCCCGGCAACCCCGCCGACAATGGCCTGGGAGGTCGATACCGGAACTTTGGAAAAGGTTGCCAGGGTGACGAAAAAACCGGCCGAGAGCAGGGCCACCAGAATGGCCTTGTCGGGCAGGCGCTGATCCGGAAAATACTGCCAGAATTCGGGCTCGGGTGCTTCACCATGGTATTGCTCGTAGGCCTCGGCTTCGGTGATAACAATGCCCTTGCCAACGGTCTTCATCACCTGCTGGCCCTGCAGTACGCCACCGAGAATGACAAACACCGCCATCATCGCCACCGCCTGGCGGTAGGATATGATTTGTGCGCCCACAGTAGTGCCGATACAGTTGGCGGCATCGTTGGCGCCGATGTTCCAGCCGACGTAAAACCCGGCCAGGATAAGAGCGATGGGAACGAATATTTCCATGATCTTACCGGCTTCATGATCAATACCTGTCTACTGTACCTCGATGCCGTGATTTTATCCTGATTTGCATCAAAGACTGATTGGTCTGGCTCTGATTTATTGCCGGGTGCCCTATCGATCAAAGGGATTGGCGGTGCGGGAGGTGTCGCCAGGAAAGGTTCCGTTTCCCAGGTACCGGAAGATATACACCTGGTAGATTACGCAGACTTGAGACGATTGGTTATCGGGATTAATATACAAATAGCCAGACCAGGGGATTCGGCAAAAGCTGTTTTAACTCAGATGCAGGAATTACCTATTGATTCCTGGGGGAAGGGGTAGGCCGAAAATTTACCATGAACGCAAGATCTCGTCCCGTTATGATCAGCTATCAAAGGAAAGGAGAATGAATAAGCTAGCGAAAAACTGTGGCCACAATCGCTGGAAGCGGAGCTCGGTAATTGTCAGCCTTTTACTTCTGGTTATAACCGGAGCACTCACGGCCT
>CBDUUA010000115.1:0-6618 GCA_965370135.1 uncultured Cellvibrionales bacterium | reverse complement strand
GGGCAATGCGCTCGTCATCAGCTCCCAGCTCGGGATTCAGAAACTCCGCTGTTGGATAGCTCGCCTGGCAGGCCGCATGACTCAGATTCCGGTCCGCGACCAGAATATTCAGCCCCTCGCACAGGTCGTTGAGCAGTTGCTGCAGATCGCTATCCAGAGCCGGCGACTTGATCACCGCGAACACAGGTTCCCGATCATCTTTCAGGATCTGCTTCCTGCGCTCCCATGATCCCGGGCTTATGACACTGTTCCACTCCTGGCTCAATTCAGCCGCTATCATCTCCAACTCGTCCTCACCCCCGTGCACTTCAAGGGCTGTCAGGCTCTTCCACGGTTCGCCGGGCCCCCGCGCACGCCGCATATACATCTTGTGCGTCCACTTATCCTCGCTGTTCAGGGCAAAGCATTTTCCCCCGTGGTAATCCGCTGTTCGCAACTGTCGGGCGGCAGCCGATGACACCCAGGCACTGGCGAGCAGACCCAGAATTTCCTTGCACTTATTCCTGCCGAGGTCAGTGAACACATGATTCATGGCGCGGACCACTCGCACCAGCGGCAGCGACGGCAACGCGGCGGCGAGATGCCGTGCGAACACCCCCGACAGGTATCTCTCGCCAGCCCAGGCGCCGACCTCTACCTCCTACTGTTCGGCAAGGGCGACCAGGCACTCCCATTGCGACTGCCGGAGACTGGCTGCAATCTTGATTTGCAGCGCATTTTCCGGATTAAAAATGCGAAAGCGGTCCCGATACTGGGCCAGAACCGTGCCGTCTGCAACCAGCTCCGCAAGTTTATCGGGGGTCTTGTGCTGAAAGGGTTTCAAATCATCGAGACCCAGGCCTGAAAAGTTGCCCTCGGAGCAGCCGCCGATGAGTACCGGCAGCAGCACAAAATCCGGGCAGACCCGCTTTCGATGGCTGAGGATGGTGGCCTCGCGGCGCACCCAGTCCGAGTTTGCGACCTCGGGTGACAACAGGATGACGGCCCCGTGACACTGGTTGAGCATGGTGTCGAGGCCATCGTGCCAGGCATCGCCATGAACCAGCCGCTTTTTGTCCTGCAGCGCGGTGAAGCCCGCGGCTTCAAGTGCCGAGTAAAGTTCTCCAGCCGCGTTCTGGCCGAGAGACTCGCGACCAGTGTAGCTGATGAAGATCTCGGGTTTCACACCAGCAACCTATCCCGTCTTGAAAAACCTGTTGTCGCCATCCGCTTCAACCTTTGACGATTAGCCCTGAGGTCCCAAAAGCTGCATTGTGGTGGCCGGCATCAACAGCAACGTGGCTGATCCCGGCCCACCGCAGACCTCCAGACGATCGGATCATAGCCTCTGTTGCAAATTAGCCGGACCGACAGCTAACCGAGTGCACTGAATATCCGATCGCGAATTGCCTCAAGGCTGCCAACTCCCTCGACCTTGACATAGGTCGGCGCATCGGCTGTTTGCAACTGCTGATAAAAGGCCACCAGCGGCTCAGTTTGCTGATGGTAGACCTGCAGGCGGGTCCTCACGGTCTCCTCCTTGTCGTCCTCTCGCTGCACCAGGGGTTCACCGGTGGCATCATCGATACCTTCCTGCTGCGGGGGGTTGTATTTGATATGGTAGGTGCGCCCCGAAGCCATATGTACGCGACGACCGGCCATCCGCAACACGATATCCTCATCGTCGACATATATTTCCAGCACATAGTCAATCGCTACCCCGGCATCCAGCATCGCCTGAGCCTGGGGGATGGTGCGAGGAAAGCCATCAAACAAAAATCCGCTGGCACAATCCGGCTGGGTAATTCGCTCCTTGACCAGGTCAATAATAATATCGTCTGACACCAGGCCGCCGCTATCCATGACCTGCTGTACTTTCTGGCCAAGAGGCGAACCGGCTTTGACCGCCCCGCGCAACATATCGCCGGTAGAAATCTGTGGTATGCCATATTTTTCGGTAAGATAGCTCGCCTGGGTGCCTTTGCCGGCTCCCGGCGGGCCTAATAGAATGATACGCATCTGGATACCCTCTCTCTTTAAGAATTGCAGCCAGCTACGAGACACTCTGCCATCGACCCCGACCGTAAAAAAAGCGCCAACCATACACCGCTGACTTTGACAGCACAAGCTCCTTTCATGATCGAATCATGCCGCTGTCACAAATTCAGGTGCACTTTGAGAATTGCTGCATTCCACCGCCGGCAGCAAGCCGCTGATCACATCACAATCGTTTGTTTTCGCTCTTTGTTCTGCTTTATTCTGCTCTTTATTCCAGCTTGGCATACTGCCATAGCTGATCCAGTTCTTCTTCACTCATTCCCGCGAAGGAGCTGGAGTCTGCCGCCAGCCGCGCCTCCATGCGCTTGAACCTGTGTTCAAATTTTCGATTGGCACCGCGCAGTACGGTCTCGGGATCGAGTTCGAGATGGCGCGCCAGGTTGACCACACTGAACAACAAATCCCCCAACTCTTCCGCGATGCCCTCGGTATTGCCGCTATTGATATCCTGCTGCAATTCCTCGGTTTCCTCCCTCACCTTGTCCAATACGCCGGATATTGCGCGCCAATCGAAGCCGGCGCCGGCGGCTCGCTTCTGTAGCTTTTTTGCCCGGATCAATGCCGGCAGCGCCAGTGGGATATCGGCCAGGATACCATGTCGCGCCTTGTCCTGACGCTCCTGCTGCTTGATGAGTTCCCAACTCTCGACAATATCGGCCGGATCCCCCTGCATCGCCACCGGCTCACCCCTCAGCGTGCCGTCCGGGAACACATGGGGGTGGCGCCGAACCAGCTTTTCCAGCAATAAACCGCCCACTTGCTGAAAATCGAAGCGCTGCTGCTCCTGGGCCATTTGGCAGTAAAAAATCACCTGGAACAGTACATCACCCAGCTCTTCGCGCAAATGATCAAAGTCGCCGCGCTCGATGGTATCGACCAGCTCAAAGCACTCCTCGAGGGTATGGGGCGCAATACTCTGGAAGTCCTGCTCACAATCCCAGGGACAGCCATTGTCCGGATCGCGCAAACGCGCCATCAGGTAGAGTAAATCTTCCACCACTGTTGCCGGAGAATTCAAGCTGGATTCCGCCGTTGGATGGTCGTTCAAGCTACACCTCCTTCACCCGAGTCACATCGATAATATTCGGCAGCTGGCTGAGACGCCCGAGCACCCGCGACAATGCATCGAGGCCCTCGACTTCCATCGTCATCGACATGGTGACCATGTTGGTTTCCCGGTCGGTCCGGCTATTGGAGGCAAGCACATTGACCTGCTCACTCGCCAGCAAAGCGCTGATATCCCGCAGTAGTCCGGCGCGATCAAAGGCTTCGATACGGATGGTTACCGGGTACACCATCGCCGCGCTCGCGCCCCAATCGACCTCGATAAGGCGCTCGGGTTCGGCTCGCAACAGTTGCAGCAGTTTATGGCAGTCACTGCGATGAATGGTCACCCCTCTGCCCAAGGTGATATAGCCGGCAATGGGCTCACCCGGCAATGGATTGCAACAGCCCGCCAGCGTGGTCAGCAATTTACCGACACCGCGCACTTCTATCCCGGTGGCGCCGCTGTTGACACGGCCCGGCAGCGACCATTTGAAACCCATTTTTTCAGCCTCCGGCCCTTCAGCCAGTTGCTGTGCCGCGGCAATAACCTGGCCTGGATTGAGGTCACCGGCACCGGTGGCAACATACATGTCTTCGACGGAGTGGTAGCTGAAATGATTGGCCAGGGCGGTGTAATCCACTGCGGTCAAGGCCAGGCGGGCGAACTCGCGCTCCAACAGTACACGTCCGGCCGCCAGATTTTGATCCCGCGCCTGCATCCGAAACCACTGCTGGATACTGGCCCGGGTGCGCGAAGAGCGGGTATAGCCCAACTCGGTTCGCAGCCAGTCCCTGCTCGGCCCGCCATCCACCACCGTCAATATTTCGACCTGTTCGCCGGTCTGTAAACCGTAGGTCAGGGTCACGATGCGCCCGTTCACCTTGGCGCCACGGCAGCGATGCCCCACCTCGGTATGGATATGGTAGGCGAAGTCAACCGGCGTCGCCCCCCCGGGCAAGTCCACCACATGGCCGTGGGGTGTGAACACATAGATACGATCATGGGGGAGCCGGTCGCAGAGGTCACCACTGGCGTCGACTTGCTCCCCCACCTCCTCGTGCCACTCCAACACCTGGCGCAACCACGCCAGCTTGCGATCATAACTGTCGTTACTCGGCGCACCACTGTCACCGGTTTTATATTGCCAGTGGGCGCACACCCCAAACTCCGCAGCCTGGTGCATATCCGGGGTTCTAATCTGCACCTCCAGCACTTTCCCCTCGGGCCCGTAGACAGCGGTATGCAGGGAGCGGTAGCCATTGACTTTGGGATTGGCGATATAGTCATCGAACTCACTGGAGACATTGGGCCACAAGGTGTGGACGACCCCCAGCGCGGTATAGCAATCCTGCACCCGGGGCACCAGGATTCGCACCGCACGCACATCGTAGACCTCGGAAAAGCCGATGCCTTTTTGCCGCATTTTGCGCCAGATACTATAGATATGTTTGGCTCGGCCGTGTACCTCCGGCTCCATGTCTTGTTGCTGCAGCGCTTGCACCAGCTGCACAATGACCCGCTCGATATAGTCCTGGCGATCGAGGCGTCGCTCAGCCAGCAAGCCGGCCACCTGTACATAGTCATCGGCCTGCAAGTAGCGAAACGCCAGGTCTTCCAGCTCCCATTTCAGGTGCCCGATTCCCAGGCGCTGGGCCAGTGGCGCATAAATATTGAAGACCTCCCAGGCGACCTTCTGCTGTTTATCCGGCTGGTTCTTGACCGCGCGAATGGCACAACAGCGCTCTGCCAATTTGATCAAGGCGATGCGCACATCATCGATCAGGCCTACCAGCATCCGACGCACATTATCGGTCTGGCTCTGGGATTGACCCAGCACCGGCCTATCGCCGGGCTGAATGGCACGGCTGACGGCGGCCATTTGGCGCACACCGTCGATAAGGTGGGCCACTTCCTCCCCGAATACCCCCCGCACCTCGTCCAACGGCAACTTGCCTTCACGCACCACGCGGTAGAGGATACCCGCCAGCAACGCCGGGCAACCCAGCTGCAACTCCCGCAGAATGTGGGCCATCTCCAGGCCCGTGTGAAAAGCGCTATTTCGATCCGCCCAAACATCACCCCCGGTTTTTCTGGCTTCTGCCTCCGCTAACATAGCCGTCTGGCAGGCGCGCTCAATCGGCTCCCGATCCTGTTGCGGAACATCGAGGCTATCAATCCAGTGCTGGACATCAAAACTGCCGTCGCGGATGATCCGGGGGGTTTTTCTTGTCTGAACCATAGCGCTCCGTTCTATCTGTTCTATCTGTTCTATCTGTTTTTCCGTTTTCGGGGTGCCGCTACCTATATAGGGGCGAATCGTAGCGAGATCAAGAAAACTGGCGTCTATTTTACCTCGGGGTTGAATACCCCGGTGCTCAAATAGCGATCACCGCGATCACAAATAACGGTGACGATGATGGCATGCTCCAGCTCCTGGCTAAGCCGCAATGCCCCGGCCACCGCACCTCCTGAGGACACCCCGCACAAGATGCCCTCCTGCGCCGCGAGTGCACGCATGGTCTGCTCTGATTCTCGCTGGCCGATCTCAATGATTCGATCCACTCGGGAAGCGTCGTAGATGCGCGGCATATGGGACTGCGGCCAACGTCGAATTCCAGGGATGCTGGCGCCTTCACTGGGCTCCAGCCCCACCACCTGGATATCCGGATTCTGTTCCTTGAAGTAACGGGAGCAACCCATAATGGTTCCGGTGGTGCCCATAGCACTGACGAAGTGGCTGATTTTACCATCGGTCTGGCGCCAGATTTCCGGCCCTGTTCCCTGGTAATGGGCCTCCGGGTTATCCGGGTTGCCAAATTGATCCAGTACCGTGCCCTCACCCTCTCGCTGCATCTTCAAGGCCAGGTCCCGGGCGCCCTCCATACCCTCCTCGGGTGTGACCTCGACCAACTGTGCGCCATAGGCCCCCATGGCGAGCTTGCGCTCTGCGCTCATATGGGATGGCATGATCAACACCATGCGGTAGCCTTTGATGGCCGCGGCCATGGCCAATGCAATACCGGTATTGCCGCTGGTGGCCTCGATCAAGGTATCACCGGGCGCGATGCTCCCCCGGGCCTCCGCCCGACTGATCAAACTCATCGCCGGCCGATCCTTGACCGACCCCGCCGGGTTATTGCCTTCCAGCTTGACCAGTACCGCGTTGGTGGTAGTGCCCGGCAATCGCTGTAAGCGCACCAGGGGGGTATTGCCGATATAATCTTCAATGCTGGGAAATTGCATATGGAATGATCCGCATATCCGCGGGCTGAGCCCCAGCCACACCGGATGAAACCCTCGCCTGCAAATTTTGGCGCCTATGATACCCCCACCCCAATGGCCAGAGGTAATAATCGATTAAACTATCGAAAGACGCCTTAGGAATAACCGTGAAAACCGCAATCAGCCAACTTTTGTGCCTCGCGGCCATGGCGGTAAACCAGGCTTCAACCGCCCATCAAGATCGACTTTTTATCGGCTCTTTATCGACCGTTTATCGACTCTTTTTTGCGTCTGCCGGCCGATACAGCATC
>CBDUUA010000114.1:0-6635 GCA_965370135.1 uncultured Cellvibrionales bacterium | reverse complement strand
GTCAGCTCGTTCATCAAATACCAGCGCCAGGGGTAATCGCCGAAATCCCGGTAATCCCCGGTCAGGGTGCCGGCAAAATCCTGGCGCCCGGCATGCTTGCTGTTGGGCATGCGGCCGCCGCCGTCGCACTCGGCTGCTTTGCCCTGATAGTCGGGGTTGAAGCCGCTTTTATACGGTGGGGAGTGCGTTTCGTCGTTACTGGCTTGCATGGTTCGCCTCCTCTGGTCGAATGACAAATCGGCAGGAAAGCCGATTTGCACAGCTCTGCTGCCCGGAGGGTAAGGCACACGGATGTGCCGAAATGCATTCGACCCTATAACCGACTTCTATCGAGAACCGATGGTCGAATGAATTCGACCCAACCGGTATTGATCGAGAACCCAGGTGGTCGAATGAATTCGACCCTACAACCGGCATTATTCGGCATCGTCGGCGAAGGCGTCGAACACATCGAGGGCTTCCTCGATCAGGTCGGACAAAATTTGCCGCGCCGGCTTCATCTCGGTGACGTAGTGGATGCCCTGGCCGGCAGCTTCGGTCATCAAATCCTTGCGCTGGTAATCCAGCGAACCCTGGATATAGTCCGAGGACAGCATCATCTGCAAGGGCGGTTTCAGCACCGGCGGCGCGTCGGGCCGGGCCCACTCATCGTGCCAGGGGCTGCGGGTGGTGCGCATGGTGTAGCCGGAGATACAATCTGAGAAGACTGCATCTTCGGTCTCCGCCTCGATCAGTCGCTCCTTGAGGGGCTGGTTGAGATCGGATTCCCGGGATGCCAACCACAGCGAGCCGGTCCAGACACCGTCGGCGCCCAGCGCCAGCGCCGCCGCTAAATGACGGCCAGTGGTGATACCGCCGGCAGCGATAACGGGTACACCGGTGCCGCGGGCAATATCGACAACCTGGGGCACGATCGAGAAGGTGCCGATGGTGCCGGTGTGGCCCGCGGCATCGTAGCCCTGGGCGATAATTACATCGGTGCCGGCGGCGATCTGTTTCTTCGCCTGGCGCGGCTTGCCCACCAGGCCCCAGACCTGCATGCCCAATTGATGGGCGCGATCGAGGATAAAGGCCGGGGATCCGAGGCCGGAGGCAAATACCGGCACCTTTTCGTCAAAAATCACTTCCAACTGGTTCAGCGCCCGCTTCTGGTCAAGGCCGCCCCAGGTGTGGAGATCGGGGGCCTCCTTGGGGTCGGGCACATCGTACTTTTTCTTGATCGACTGCTCGAAGTCCCGCTGCTGTTGCGGAATCATCGCCATCAGCTCATCGACGGTTTTTTCCTCGGGGGCGGAGGCGGGCAATACCAGGTCGATACCAAAGGGCTTGCCGCCGACGCGCTCGCGGATCCACTGGATATCCTCGGCGATATGGTCGGGGGTGTGCATGGCCTCGCCGAGTACGGCAAAGCCACCGGAGTTAATGACGGCGACAGCGACGTCCTTGCAGTGGGTAAAGGCGACAATGGGGTACTCGATACCGAGCTTTTCGCATAGCTGGGTGTGCAGGGGATCGCTCATGGGGTGGCTCCATTTGGCTTGGATGAAAGTGATGGTATAAATGGCTGGGTTGAATTACTTGTATGATTTACTAGTGAAAACCGTGAGGGTGAAATCTACTCCCTTGGGGCGACAAAATAAACGGTGGCGTCCTTTTCAGTCGCCGTATGTCCAAATTTGAGGTTTCATAGGCCTAAATTGATTCCATGGCTAGTGGGCAGCCTGGGGAATAGTGATTAGACTGTGCCTCGATATCTTCAGCGGGCAAGCATGCGCCCGCGCTGGGCTGCCGGCATCTCGATGCCCAATATCGTTGCGGTATTCACATCGCCAGCAGGCGCGCCCGCTGCGATTGCCGGAGCACAAATCGATCCACAAACCGATTCACAAACTGATAAAGAATCAAGAATGATGTGTGAGGACATGCTATGAGCACAGCTCTCGATGACGTCGTGGTGCTGGACCTGACCAGGACATTTTCCGCCGCTCTCAGTGCCGCCTTTCTGGCGGATTTTGGCGCCGAAGTCATTCGCCTCGACTTGTTGCCAACCGAAGCCGCGAGCGGTGACGGCTGCAACGCAGAAGGGTGGAACTCTAATGGTTGGAACTCTAATGGTTGGAACTACGAGGCCGATCTTATCCATCGCAACAAGCAGAGTCTGGCTGTGGATGCCACCACAGAGCAGGGGCGCAAACTGCTGCTCGACTTGCTGGCGGTGGTTGATGTGGTGCTGACCGATTGGCGGCTCGACGAGCTGCAAGCGCTGGGACTGGATTACGCCAGCGTCGAAAAGATTTCCCCGCAGGTGGTTTACGGCCGGGTCTCCGGTTTTGGCCCGGTGGGGCCGGACAGTGAATTGCCGCTGATCGATGAACTGGCCGCCGCGCGCACCGGCATGATGCCGATCGTGCAGCAGCCTGGCGAGCCCCCTGTGTATACCGGCGCCGGCGCCATGCACTCCACGGTACTGCTCGCATTCGGCATCATGACCGCGCTGGTTCATCGCCAGAATACCGGGGAGGGGCAGGAGGTCGACACCTCACTGTTTGCCGCCAATATGTATGGCGCCAGCCTGGATTTACAGGCTTTCCTGGCCATCGGTCACGGCGATCGGCTACTCAATCCGATCTCACGCCTCGATGTCTCCAACCCCATGTCGGGCTCCCTGTATCCGAGTTCCGACGGTCGCTGGGTGACACTCACCATGCCGGACACCGAGCGCTGGTGGCCGGACTTGGCCGAGGCGGTGGGTATCGACCCCAATGACGATCGCTTCAACAGCCATGACAAGCGCTGTGAGGACAATCGCCTGGCCTTGATCGAAGCGCTGGAAGCCGGTTTCAAGCGACAGTCCGGCGCCCATTGGCGCGGTATCTTTCAGGCCAAACAGATGTCGGCGGATGTGATCGAGCAGTTCGACTACCCGAGCAATGATCCCCAGGTGCTGGCCAATCGCTATATTGTCGAGCTCGATCACCCCAGTTTCGGCGAGGTGAAAAGCCTTGGCTTTCCGCTATTTCTGAGCGAAACCCCGGCGCGGCTCGAGCGCCTGGCCCCTTGCGTCGGCCAACACAGCGCCAGGGTATTGCAGGAATTGCTGGGTTACTCCCAGGATGCTATCTATCAGCTCACCAGCGATGGCGTTATCGCTCAATAGCGCAGGAGAATTGTCGTGACTAAAAAAGCTTTGGATGGTATTCGCGTTCTCGATCTCACCGTCTGGTTCCAGGGGCCGGTGTCGGCCCAGTATTTGGCGGACTTCGGCGCCGAGGTGATCAAGGTGGAGCGGCCGCAGGGGGGTGACCAGGCCCGCGGTGTGCGCAGTATCAAGTCCCTCGAAATTGGCGACTGGAACCAGTACTTCCTGGTCATTAATCGCAATAAGAAAAGTATTGCCATCGACCTTAAAAAGCCGGAAGGGCAGGAGATCATGTACCGCCTGGTCGAGAAGTCCGATGTATTCCTGTCGAATATGGCGCCGGAACTGCTGGCGGCATGGGGCTTGTCCTATGACAAACTGCGTGAGATCAACCCGAAACTGATCTATGCCACCAATACCGGCTACGGCCGTTTTGGTGGCGTCTCCAAGCCGTCCTTCGATATGACGGTACAGGCGCTGACGGGCATTATGGCGAGGTTGGGTGAGCCCGGTCAGCCACCGATCTACCTCGGTATGGGCTCCGGTGATGCCTTTGGCGGCATCATGTCAGCTTTCGGTATACTGCTGGCTCTCTACCAGCGCAATCGCAGTGGCGAGGGTCAATGCCTGGACGCTTCGCTTTACGGTGCCCAGCTCTATCTGGCAGCGCCTATGTTGCAGTCTTTCCTTGCGGGCAATAAGGATCAGGCGCTGCAGCATTCACGCAAGCAGGTAGAAAACCCACTGTGGAATCTCTATCCCGGCGCCGACAAATGGGTCTATATCTGCGAGCCCAATACCGACCAGCGCTTCCAACTCCTGTGTAAGGCGCTGGGGGATGAAGCCCTCGCCGCCCATCAACGCTTTAGCAGCAGCGAATTGAGAGCAGAAAACAACGAGGCGCTGATTGCGGCGCTGGATGCGGTGACCGCTCAGCGCAGCAGTGATGAGCTAATGGCGGGTTTTAGCGCCCACGGCATTGTCGCCAGTCCCATCAACAACCTGGCCGATGTTATCAAGGACGAGCAGGCCTGGCAGAATAACTATTTTATGAAAGCTTACTGCGAGGAGGTCAAGCGCGAGGTCGATGTGCGCGGCTTGCCGGTGACCTTGTCGAAAACCCCGGGGGAGATCAACACCCTGGGGCCGCAGTTGGGTCAGGATACTGAAATTCTGATGATGGATCTGCTGCAATACGAGTGGGATGAGATCGAAGCGATGAAAGCGAAGGGAGCAATTCCCTAAACCATCTTTCGAGCCACCCCCTGAGCCATCTGCGATGCTATCCCCTTAGCCATCTCTTAGATCAAATAGGATCGACAAACGATGAACTGGACCGAATGGGCTGAAGTCGAGGGCGACGGCCTCGATGATTTCAAAGAGATTCTGTACCAGAAAAAGAGCCACATCGAACTCGGTGGTGGTATCGCCCGCATCTCCCTCAACAAGCCCGAGAAGATGAACACGCTTACCCTGGCCACCGTGGATGAGATGTTTCGCGCCTTCTACGATGCCAATCACGATCCCTTGGTGGGGGTTATTGTGGTCGCAGCCAAAGGCAAGCACTTTGGCGCCGGCGGTGATGTCGACTGGGAGCGCTGGGGGCTGCGTGAAGCCTTTTACAATCGCTATCCCCACAATCGCCTGATGCGCATGTCCCGCAAGCCGATCATCGCCCAGGTGCAGGGCTACTGCATCGCCGGCCACAACCATATGGCGTACTGCTGCGACTTTACTATCGCTGCAGACAACGCCATTTTCGGCCAGGCGGGGCCGCGGGTATCGTCCCCTGCCGACGGCTTTTTTGTGCCCTATTTGACCAAAGTTGTAGGCGCCAAGAAAGCGCGTGAAATGTGGATGTTGTGCCGGAAATACAAGGCCGAGCAGGCCCTGGAAATGGGTCTGGTGAATACCGTGGTGCCGCTGGAGCAACTGGAAGCCGAGGTTGACCAGTGGTGTGCAGAGATGTTGTCCCTCAGCCCCGGTTGCCTGGAGGTATTGAAAGCCTCCTTCGACCAGGAAATGGACGGCTATAAGGAATCCTGCATCACCTCGGCGGCAATGTATCCCGACTGGTTCGATATGCCCGAGGGCAAGGAGGGCGGCTCTGCCTTCGTCGCCAAGCGCACCCCCGAGTTCTGGGATATTCGCCAGCGCGAGGCCGAGATGCGCCAGCAGTTGTTGGAAGAATATGATGCTGCGCATAGTGACAAATAGTGGCAGGCCCAAAAACGCCGGTACTGGATTCGAGGATTATTTGTAGGGCGGAATTTATTCCGCCAATGCATGCTGCTATGGCATTGATTTGGCAGAATAAATTCCGCCCTACAGAAGATATCGCTTAACTTAGCGCCATTCGGCTCTGACCCCAGAAGGTCTGTTAAGGAGTAACCGTGTTCAAAGACCAAACCTGTATCGTCGGCATCGGTGAGACCGCCTATTGCCGCAAGCCCGGTTCGGGTATGAGCGAGGAGGGGCTGCAATTAAAGGCCTCCGTCGCCGCTTTGCAGGATGCAGGCCTGAAGGGAAAGGAGATCGACGGCATCCTCGCTTTCCCCAATGTCGGCAAGTCCGAGGCCTTCGCCGCCAACCTCGGTTGTGAGAATTTGCGCTTTGCCGCCACCATCCACATGGGCGGTGCGGCGCCATTGGCGTCCCTGCGTATGGCGGCCATTGCCGTGGCTAGCGGTGCGGCGAATCATGTGCTGATTCCCGGCGGTTGGAACGGTTACTCCGGCGCTCGGGTGCGGCAGACGGTCACCACCGACAAGAATTCCATTCCCGGTGGCGCCATCGCCTGGGATTACTACATGCCCCAGGGGCTAACAGTTCCACCACAGTGGTACGCGCTGATGGCGCGGCGTCATATGTATGAATACGGCACCACCCATGAACAACTGGGCGCGGTGGCGGTGGCCATGCGCAAGCACGCCCAATTGAATACCGGCGCCCTGATGTGTGGCAGGCCGCTGACCCTGGAGCAGTATATGGAGTCGCCGATGCTGGCCGACCCCTATCGCATCAATGACTGCTGTCTGGAAACTGACGGCGCCGCGGCGTTTATCGTGACCTCGGTAGAGCGCGCCCGGGATCTGGGCAAGACCCCGATCTATATCATGGGGGCTGCTGCCGGCCAACCCTATCCGGCCGACGAGATTACTAATCGTGCAGACTTTCATCAGACCGGTTTGACTATCGCGGCGCCGGAGGCGTTCCGCATGGCGGGTATCGAGCCCAAAGATGCCGACTTTGCCCAGATCTACGATTGCTTCACCTTTGAAGTGATTCAGCAAATCGAAGAGGCCGGTTTTTGCGCCCGCGGCGAAGGTGGCCCCTTTGTCGAAAACGGTGGCATCGAGTTGGGCGGCCACCTGCCGATCAATACCCACGGTGGCTTGCTGTCCGAGGCGCATTCCCTGGGTCTCGGCCATGTCGTCGAGGCGGTCAAACAGTTGCGCGGCGAATGCGGTGAGCGCCAGGTGAAAGATGCCGAGAT
>CBDUUA010000113.1:0-6642 GCA_965370135.1 uncultured Cellvibrionales bacterium | reverse complement strand
CGGCGCGGGAGTTCTGCAATGCCTCGGCGGTAGCCAGCAAGGCACTGTTTTTACTAGCGGTGTCAGCCGCGGCCATCTTCCTTGACGCGGCTCTGGCGCCACGCCCCAAGTCCACTATATAATCCCGAACACTCATCGACGCCGTAGCCCTCTAATAAAAGGTCTCAATTAAGCCAGCTATTGTAGCATTGCCGGAAGCCCAGAAGCCCATGGATTGGACCACATTACAAGATAGCGCCGCATGGCATTGGCTGGACAGCCACCAGGATTGGCTGGGGCCGCTGATTGCCGGCATTGCCTTTATCGAATCCTTCGCCCTCATCGGCATTGTCGTGCCCGGCGTGGTGCTGCTCTATATTGCCGCCTTCCTGGCGGGCAGCGATGGGCTACCGATAATCACCATCTTGCTGTTCGCCTTTGCCGGCGCGGTACTGGGGGACGGCAGCAGCTACCTGATCGGTCGTTATTTCCACCGCCACCTGCCCCATATCTGGCCCTTTAGCCGCCACCGCGACTGGCTTGCCAAGGGCGAGCACTTCTTTTATGAATACGGCGGCCTCAGTATCGTCATTGGCCGGTTTCTCGGCCCTATCCGCCCGGTGATGCCGCTGGTCGCCGGCAGCTTGTTCATGCCACGCTGGCTATTCTTCTCCCTCAATATCAGCTCCGCCCTGGCTTGGGCTCCGACCTATATTCTACCTGGCTATTTCGCCGGTGCCGCCATCGAGGACAGCCAGCATTGGCGCAACTACATTATCGCGGGAGTCATTGTGCTGCTTATCCTCGCCATCGCCGCCATCTGGCTGCGCGACCGCTTCAGGTTGGTCGGATGATCGACCCACTGATCATCCTGCTGGCGCTGGGTTGCGGCGTGGTGGTTCGCAAAATGGGCTACCCGCCGATGCTGGGCTATTTGGTGGCGGGCTTCGCGCTCCACAGCCTGCCCATTGAATCCGGAGAGGTTCTGATCACCGTGGCCGAAGCCGGGGTCACCTTGCTGCTGTTTACCATCGGCCTCAAGCTGAACATTCGCGAGCTGGCTGTGCCCCAGGTGTGGGCAGTCGCCAGCACCCACATGTTGCTGAGCGTCGCGATACTGGCGGCGATGCTGTTTGGCGCCCTGGCCCTGTTTCCGGGCATGACACCGATAGATCCCGAGGCAGTGTGGATCGCCGCCTTTGCACTGTCGTTCTCCAGCACCGTATTCGCCGTCAAAATATTCGAGGAGCGCGGTGAGGATGCAGCGCTACACGCCAAAATTGCCATCGGCATCCTGATCATGCAAGACCTGGCCGCGGTGATCTTCCTGGCTTTGAATACCGGCAAAATCCCGGATTTTTCCCTGCTGCTGGCGCTGGTGGCGCTGCTGCTGATTCTTAGCCGGCCGCTATTATTCCGAGTGCTGCACTGGAGTGGCCACGGTGAACTCTTGCTGTTATTCGGTATCGGGCTGGCCTTCGGCGGATCGGCCCTGTTCGAATTATTCAATATCAAGGGTGACCTCGGCGCCCTGGTGCTGGGTGCAATGCTCGCCGGTAGCTCCAAGAGCTCGGAGTTGGCGAAGACCCTGATGGACTTGAAGGACCTGTTTTTAGTGGGCTTCTTTGTCACTATCGGTCTCAGTGGCTACCCGGATACCGAGGGCATACTGATCGCCCTGGCGCTGGGCCTGCTGCTGTTCATCAAGCCACTGCTGTACTTCGGGCTGATGACGGCGCTGCGGCTGCGCGCTCGCACTGCACTGCTGTCCTCACTGGCACTGTTCAACTACAGTGAATTCGGGCTGATTGTCGCGGCACTGGCGGCCAATGCCGGCCTGTTGGGCCAGCAGTGGGTGGTCACGATTGCCCTCGCCCTGTCGATCTCCTTTTTCATCTCGGTACCCTTCAATACCCGTGCCCACTGGCTGTATCAGCATTACAGGCAGCTATTTCGTCGCTTCGAGCGCAGCCGGCGCCTGCCGGTAGAACAACTGGAAGATATGGGCGATACCAGCATTATCATCCTCGGTATGGGCCGGGTTGGCGTCGGCGCCTATAAGTACCTCATCGATGAGTGCGACGGCACGGTAACGGGGGTAGAGGAAGACAGCGCCAAAATCAAGCGACTCAGAAAAAAAGGCATCAAAGTGGTGTACGGGGATGCCAGCGACCTCGATTTCTGGCATCACGTACAGCTGGATCGCATCCAGCTGATTCTGGTAAACCTGAGCAAGCACTCGGAAAACAAGGCCGTATGCGAACTACTCCAGCAACTCGGCTACCGCGGTCAACTGGCAGCGATTGCACGGCATCGCGACCAACTGAAAGAACTGACGGCCATGGGCTGTATCGCTTTTAATCTCTACGACGAGGCCGGTTTTGGCTTTGCCGAACACGTGTACCAGGCTATCAGCGAGCAACCGCTGGACTTTTCCGGGGGCGATACCCGCTGATACCCTGTTATCACTATCACTATTATTCTCATCCACCTTTTTATTCACCTTTTTATTCACCAATCGATCCCAGGGCGGACCTTCCATGCTATTGCCAATAGGCGGCCTGTTGACAGGCTTTGTATTACTGATATGGAGCGCGGATCGATTTGTCATTGGCGCTTCCGCCAGCGCCCGAATTTTTGGTGTGTCTCCCCTTCTCATCGGTATCCTCGTGGTCGGCTTCGGCACCTCGGCGCCGGAAATGCTGGTCTCCGCCATGGCGTCGATGGACGGCAAGCCCGGTCTCGCGATAGGCAACGCGCTGGGCTCAAACATCGCCAATATCGGCCTGATTCTCGGCCTCACGGCCCTGTTCTATCCGCTGCGGGTGCGCTCCCGCATCGTCAAGCGCGAGATCCCGCTACTGCTGATATTCATGTTCATCGGCGTATTGATGTTGCTGGATGGCGAACTCAATCGCAGTGACGGCTGGATACTACTCACCGGCCTGTTTGCGATGATAGGCTGGTCGATACATGAAGCCCGCCAGAATCGTGACGATATACTGGCACAGGAATTCGAGTCAGAAACCCCGGTGGAGATGAGCGCCGCCGTCGCTGTCGCCACCCTGCTCATGGGCCTGCTGGTACTGATGGCATCCTCACGCCTGTTGGTGTGGTCGGCGACCGAGATTGCCACGGCACTGGGGGTGAGTGACCTGCTGATCGGTTTGACGATTGTCGCCTTGGGCACCTCGCTGCCGGAATTGGCCGCATCCATTGCCGCCGCCCGCAAAGGGGAACACGATATTGCCATCGGCAACGTCGCCGGCTCCAATATGTTCAACTTACTGGGGGTGCTGGCGCTGCCCGGCATTATCGCCCCCGGGGCTTTCGACCCCGCCATTCTCAGCCGCGACTACCCGGCCATGGTATTGCTCACGGTGCTGCTGTGGATTTTCGCCAGCGATCGCCGCTCCCCTCTGCGCAAGGGGGGCACGATCAATCGCATAGAGGGCAGCCTGTTACTGTTTATCTATTTTGCCTATATGGGACTGCTGTTCTACCAGTCCAGCATATAACACGGCGGCAAACGATGGCATCCATTTGCAGCCTGAGTCGAGCCAACAGGAGATCGACCAAATCACTGCTGGGGTTGCTGGGGGCGAATACCGTCGCGATAGAGGCCACCTCCCAGTAACAAGGCCCGTAGCTTCAAACCCAGCTCGGTATTCTGCGCCATCGCCGCGCTGGTACACAGCGCAGTCAGCAGCATCAATACCCGGTTCAGGGGGTTCCGCAGACATCGACGGCAACGTTTATCAAGCGTCCTGGTCGAAGGGCATGCGAAACAGCGTCGCATACATAGTGGGCAGTACAATCAGGGTGAGTACCGTCGCCACGCCCAGACCGGCCATCATGGTGACGGACATATTGACGAAGAACACATCAGACAGCAGCGGAATCAGACCGAGGATGGTGGTACTGGCCGCCATCATCACCGGCCGCATGCGGCTGACCGTGGCATCGAGCACCCCGGTTAGGGGCGGCTTGCCCTGGGCGATTTGCAGGTCGATTTCCTCTACCAGCACGATACTGTTTTTAATCATCAAGCCAATCAGCGCCAGGCTGCCCAGCAAGGCCATAAAGTCAAAGCTGCCGCCGTAACCGAGCAAGCCGGCGGTGATACCGATCACCGCCAGCGGTACCACCAGCCAGATAATCAGCGGCTGGCGCACCGAGCTGAACAGCAATACGGTGACGATAATCATCATCAGAAAGCCCATGGGCAATTGCTTGAACAGGGCATCCTGGGCCTCGATAGAGTCCTCATACTCACCACCCCAGTCCAGCATATAGCCCGGCGGCAACTCGATCGCCTCCATTTGCGGCCTGAGTCGCGCAAACAGGGGGTCGGCCAATTCGCCGGCAGGGTTGCAGGATGCGATGATGGTCCACTTGCGATTGCGACTGCGAATCATACTGTTCTCGAACACAGTCTCAAAACCATCGACCACCTGGCTCACCGGCACCGAATGATTCAATACCGGACTCCACACCTGGATGTCCTGCAAATTGCCGACGTCACTGCGCTCCTCTTCAGGGGAGCGCAATTTAATGGGCAACAGCCGAATACCGTCGCGGTAGATACCCACCGGCGCGCCTTCCGTGGCGCTCTGAAGAAACGCGGACAGGTCATCCCGGGTAATGCCGAGTTCGCGGCCGACCTGTTCGTTGAATATCGGGCGGATCTTTTTAACCGGCTGGCGCCAGTCGTCACGCACTTCGATGGCCTCCGGGTCGGCCCGCATAATGGCCTTGGCCTGCTCCGACAACTCGCGCAGAACCACCGGGTCGGGCCCACCAAAGCGCGCCTCGATCTTGGCATCGCGCCCCGGACCGATGCGCAGGTTTTTGATCTTGGGTTCAGTATCCGGCAGCTCCCGTGCGATAAATTCCTTGATCTGGCGTTGCATCTCCGGAATCTGATCGCGATCCTCTGTGCGCACCAGAATCTGGGAATAAGAGCTGAACGGCGATTCCGGCTCGTACACCAGGGTAAAGCGTGTCAGCCCCTGCCCCACCACCGAGCTGGTTTTTTCAACCCCGGGCAAGGAGCGAATAAAGGCGCCGAGACGCAGCGTGTCGTCACGGGTTTGTCGAATATCGGTGCCCTCGACCTCCCAGGTATCGACGAAGAAAATCGGCGTGCTGGCGGAGGGAAAGAAACCCTGCTTGATATGGGTAAAGCCCCATACGCCGAGGCCGAATAAGGTGAATACCACACCGATGGTAAGATAGCGCAGCTTGATCGCCGACTTGAGTACATTGCGGAACAGCACAAAGCCCTTGCCGCTATAGGCGTCTTCGGCATCGCCCGCATTCGGGTCGGGCTTCAGCAACAGTGCGCACAGCATGGGAGTCACTGTGATCGCGGTAATCCAGCTGAGGGAGAGTGAAATCAGGATGACGTAAAACAGGGAGCGGGCAAATTCGCCGGTATTGTTATCGGACAGGCCGATACTGGAAAACGCCAGGATACCGATCACGGTACCGCCGAGCAGCGCCATATTGGTTTGGCCGACAACCTCGGTGCCGGCCTGGACCGCATTCATGCCGCGCTGTATGCGTATCATCATGCCTTCCGACACTACGATGGCATTGTCCACCAGCATACCGAGGGCAATAATCAGGGCGCCGAGAGACACGCGCTGCAGTTCAATGCCAAACATATTCATCAGCCACAGGGTACCGCTGACTGTGATCAGCAGTACCGCGCCGATAATCAGGCCCACCCTGAGACCCATAAATAACAGCAATACCACCACCACGATGATCAGCGCCTCGACCACGCTGTTAACAAAGCCAGACACCGATTTTTCCACTTCCCTGGGCTGGTTGTAGATATCGTCGATCTCCATACCGACCGGGATGATGTTCTGCAACTCCTCCAGCTTTGCCTCGATCAGGGCGCCTATCTCCACCACGTTGACCCCGGGCAAGGCGGACACCGCCAGGGTGATCGCAGGCTTACCGTTGTGATACATGAAGCTATCCGGGATTTCCTGGTAGACCCGGCGAATAGTGGCGATATCACCGAGGCGAATCAGCTTGCGCTCATCGCTGGAAATCAACACATTCTCGATCTCGCTTACAGACCGGAATTCCCCGGTCGGCCAGATGCTGATGTAATCCTCGCCCACGCGAATCCGACCGGCATCGGACACCACGTTCTGGGAGTCGAGTACCCGACCGATGGTTTCCAGGGCAATACCCAATTCGGCCAACTTGGTGCGGGAAATCTCGACGATGACCTCCTCGCTGATCTCGCCGCCGAGTTGTACCTTGCGTACACCCTTGAGCAGGATGAACTGTTTTTTCAGCTCTTCCGCGGTGTCCTTCAGGTCGCGCCAGCTATAGCCGTCCCCGGTCACCGCCAGGTAGATGCCGAAGACGTCGGCAAAATCATCGTTGACCTGAGGCTCCTGGGCGCCCGGCGGCAGTTTATGCACCATATCCTTGACCTTGCGCCGCACTTCATCGTAGATATCGGGCATATCGTCGGCGTAATAGCCATCCTTGAATTCGATGTCGATCTCAGACTGCCCTTCCCTGGATATGGTTTTTTTGAGTCTTTTGAGCTGACCCAGTTGCTGCATGGCCTCTTCGATGTGGTAGGTCACCTCTTCCTCGACCTGCTGCGGGGTCGCGCCCGGGTAGTTGGTG
>CBDUUA010000112.1:0-6709 GCA_965370135.1 uncultured Cellvibrionales bacterium | reverse complement strand
GAGTCGTCGGCCTTAAAAAGCCCGACTCGAAGGTTTTTTGCCTCGTAAATCAGCTCGCCGTCACAGGCCAACTGACCGTCGGCGATGCCCATAATCAGCTTGCGCTCAATGACGCGTTTGATATTCAGTGTATAGGTGACTTTTTTGGCGTCGGGCAAAACCTGACCGCTGAATTTTATGTCACCCGATCCCAGGGCGCGCCCTCGTCCAGGGTTGCCGCGCCAGCCCAGGAAAAAGCCTAGTAGTTGCCACATGGCGTCGAGGCCGAGACAGCCAGGCATGACTGGATCTCCGGGAAAGTGGCAGGCAAAAAACCAGAGATCCGGGTGAATATCCAGCTCTGCTACCAATATGCCCTTGTTATAGCTGCCGCCCTCGTTGCTGATACGGGTGATGCGATCCAGCATCAGCATGTTGTCCGTGGGCAGTTGCGCATTGCCAGGTCCAAACAACTTGCCGTTGCCGCAATCTACCAGGTCTTGCTTGTTATAGGCATCTTTCTGAATCATGGAAATCGTACTCCAGGTGTGCGGCTGTCTTGGTGGAATAGTGTGGTAGCAGGAAGAGGCCCCAGTCGAGCTTTGCTCACTGTTATCCGGCTTGCGCTGCTCGTCTGCGGCGAGTAGAGCGAGCCCGGGAAAAGATTGCCATGAGCGTCAGTCGATTGGAAAAAATGTGGCTGTCACAGTGTCTATCAGGCTGTGAACGGCCCACCCGCAAACCGAAAGTGCTAATTTTACTGGCTCAGTGGCTGCTGTCCAATAGTATTGCTGCTATGTTTCTAAGACCGGAGCGGGAGTCGGTGTACTCCGGGAATTATCAACTGGTATACTGCGCCGCTTTGTGGGGCGGGAGTTAAAGATGGAGGTTTGCGGATAGTGCGAATTGTTATAGTCGGTACGGGTTATGTCGGTCTGGTAACCGGCACTTGTTTTGCGGAAATGGGCAACCAGGTGACCTGCGTCGATATCGACAAGACAAAAATAGAAGCCCTCCGGGAGGGCAAGGTCCCCATTTATGAGCCGGGCCTGGAGTCGATGGTATTGCAAAATGCCGATGCCGGCTTCCTGTTGTTTTCTTCCAATTTGGCAGAGTCCATGGGTGATGCTGAGTTCGTATTTATCGCCGTGGGGACACCCCCCGGGGAAGATGGGTCTGCTGATCTCAGCCATGTGCTGGCTGTGGCGGCGGAAATTGGCAGGCATCTGGATCATTATGTCGTGGTAGTCGATAAGTCGACGGTACCGGTGGGTACCGCAGAAAAAGTGCGTGTTGCTATTCAGGCCGAACTGGACGGCCGCGCTGCAGATATACCCTTCGATGTCGTCAGCAATCCCGAATTTCTGAAGGAAGGGGCGGCGATCGACGATTTTATTCGACCCGACCGTGTGGTCATTGGTGCCGACAGCGAAAAAGCCGAAGAAAAGATGCACCAGCTATATGCGCCATTTTTGCGCAATCATGACCGCATCCTGTTTATGGGTATTCGCGATGCGGAAATGACCAAGTATGCTGCCAATGCGATGCTCGCTACTAAAATATCCTTTATGAACGAAATCGCCCAGGTCTGTGATCACCTGGCGGTAGATGTCGAGAATGTGCGCAGGGGTATAGGATCCGACCAGCGCATTGGTTACTCGTTTATCTATCCGGGTTGTGGCTATGGCGGCTCTTGCTTTCCCAAAGACGTAAAAGCTGTGATTCACATGGCGCGACAGCACAATCTCGAACCCGGGGTGCTGGTGTCGGTTGAGGCTCGCAACAAGACGCAAAAGCGCATTCTGTTTGACAAAATCCAGGCGTATTTTGGCGCTGAGCTCGCGGGCCGCAAGTTCGGTATTTGGGGTTTGGCGTTCAAGCCGGGCACTGACGATATGCGGGAGGCATCTGCGGTAGTATTGATTCAGGCCTTGCTGGAGGCAGGAGCCAGTGTTGAAGCCTACGATCCCGTGGCTTTTGAGACTGCGCGTCGGGAATTCGACGAGTCCTGGTTTGCCAGCGGCCAATTGAACTTTAACAAGTATCAGTACGATGTGCTCAAGGACGCCGATGCTTTGGTGTTAGTCACTGAGTGGAAGCGCTTTCGCCAGCCGGACTTTGGCGCCATGAAAGACTTGATGAAAACCCCTGTTTTGTTTGACGGCCGCAACCAGTATGAGCCCGATGTATTGACACAGCACGGCTTTGCCTATTACGCGATAGGTCGCAGTAATAAGCACTGACCTTCGGAAGGTTTTTTAGCTTAACAACTGTAGGGGTAAAACTATGATCAAGAAATGTCTGTTTCCGGTTGCGGGCTATGGCACACGGTTCCTGCCTGCCACCAAGGCCATGCCCAAGGAAATGTTGCCGGTCGTCAATAAGCCTCTGGTACAGTACGCAGTGGAGGAGGCGATTGATGCCGGCATGAGCGAAATGGCTTTTGTTACCGGCCGCGGTAAGAGCGCCATTACCGATCATTTCGACTTTAGCTACGAACTGGAAACCCAGATACGTGGTTCAGGTAAAGAAGAGTACCTCTCCAGCATTCGCAGTGTGCTCGATAGTGCCGACTTTTCCTTTACTCGGCAGCGCGAGATGAAGGGGCTTGGTCACGCCATCCTGACGGGGAAAACCCTTATCGGCAGCGAGCCCTTTGGTGTCATCCTGGCGGATGATCTGTGTTTTAACAGTGGCGGTTCCAGTGTTATGGCTCAAATGTCGATGTTGTATAAACAGTTTCGTTGCTCCATTGTGGCCATCATGGAGGTGCCCGAAGACCAGGTGCATAAGTACGGTGTCATTGCCGGGGGGGAAATGAAAGAAGGCCTCTATCGAGTAGAGGACATGGTGGAAAAGCCGTCGAAGCAAGATGCGCCATCGAATTTGGCGATTATCGGTCGCTATATTCTTACGCCCGATATTTTTGACATTCTCCAGCAGACGCCTCCGGGTAAAAATGGAGAGGTTCAAATTACCGATGCCCTGCTACAACAGGCTAAGGATGGTTGTGTCATGGCCTACAAGTTTGAGGGCACTCGGTTTGATTGCGGCAGTGTCGACGGATTTGTCGCGGCGACTAACCATGTCTACCAAAACATTTACCAGAAAATCTGAGCAGGTAAGCATTGCTATTATGAACCGGAAACTGACCTGTTTTAAAGCCTACGATGTGCGCGGGCGAGTGCCCGAGCAATTAAACGAAGATATCGCCTACCGTATCGGCCGCGCCTATGCCGATGTGATCAAGGCTTCCTCAGTGGTGGTCGGCTACGATATTCGTTTGAGTAGCCCCGCCTTGTGTGAAGCCTTGAGTCGAGGGCTGCGGGACGCCGGGGTCGATGTCTTGTCTATAGGGCAGTGTGGTACCGAGGAGATCTATTTTGCGGCCTTTAGCGAAGCGGTTGATGGCGGCATTGTGGTGACCGCCAGCCATAACCCTGCAGACTACAACGGCATGAAGTTTGTTCGCAAAGGCGCTCGGCCCGTCAGCGGTGACACCGGCTTATTCGATATCAGGGATATCGCCCAAAGTGGCACTTTTAACCGTTCAGGACAAGGCTCGTTTCAGGAGATCAGCACCCGGGATGCCTATATTGAGCATTTGCTGACTTATCTCGATGTTGCCAAACAGCGCCCGCTCAAGATCGTGGTGAATGCGGGTAATGGTGGTGCCGGCGTTGTTATCGATGCGCTGGAGCCGCACTTACCCTTTGAATTTATTAAGCTGTACCACGAGCCCGATGGCAGTTTTCCCCATGGTGTGCCCAATCCCCTGTTGTCCGAGAACCGCGCCCCGACTATCGAGGCGGTGCAGCAGCATGGGGCAGACCTCGGTATCGCCTGGGATGGAGATTTCGATCGCTGTTTCTTCTTTGATGAAAAGGGGCAGTTTATTGAGGGGTATTATCTTGTGGGATTGCTGGCGGACGCCCAGCTTCGGCGTCACCCCGGTGAAAAAGTGGTTCACGACCCGCGTTTAACCTGGAATACCATCGACATTGTCGAATCCCTGGGGGGCGTGCCGGTACAAAGTAAGACCGGCCATGCATTTATCAAAGAGCGTATGCGCAGTGAAGATGCAATATACGGCGGTGAAATGAGCGCCCATCATTACTTTCGCGACTTTGCCTATTGCGATAGCGGTATGATTCCCTGGTTGATGGTTTGCCAATTGATGCTGGAAGCCGGCAAACCGCTGTCTGAGTTGGTTGCCCAGCGCGTCCGGGCTTTTCCCGTGAGCGGTGAAATCAATTCCGAAGTTGCAGACCCCGCAGGCCTGCTGGTGCAAATAGAGCGGCGTTATTCCGCGGAGGCGATCAAGATCGAGCAGCTTGACGGGCTCAGTATGGAGTTTGAAACTTGGCGTTTTAATGTCCGCATGTCGAATACCGAGCCGGTGCTCAGGCTCAATGTCGAAAGCCGTGCCGACACCGCGCTGATGGAAGCCAAAACAGCCGAACTGTTGGCGATGATTCGCGCTTGCTGACAAAGGCGACGGGTCATTGGACGTGGGTTATACCTTGTAGTAGCTGCGGTACCAGTCGACGAAATTGGCTATTCCGGTTTCAATCGTGGTTTCTGGTTTATAGCCAACGTCTTCGATCAGCGATGTGACGTCGGCAAAGGTGTCGGGTACATCCCCCGGTTGCATCGGCAGGAAATTCTTCTGCGCGGTTACGCTCAGGCACTGTTCCAGTACCTCGATATATCGATTGAGTTCGACGGGCCGATTGCTGCCGATATTGTAGAGTCGCCAGGGCGCGGAAGAGCTGGCCGGGTCAGGTTGGTCGCTATCCCACAGGGTATTGGGCGTGGCAACTTTGTCCAGGGTTCTGACAACCCCTTCCACAATATCATCCACATAGGTGAAATCGCGGCGGTGGTGGCCGTAATTGAATATGTCAATGGGTTCTCCGGCGATCATACTACGAGTAAATTTCATCAGCGCCATATCGGGCCGGGTCCATGGGCCGTAGACTGTGAAGAAGCGCAGGCCGCTCATGGGAATCTGGAACAGGTGGCTGTAACAGTGGGCCATGACTTCATTGGACTTTTTGGTGGCGGCGTACAGGCTGAGAGGGTGGTTGACATTCTGCTCTACTGAATAGGGCATATGGGTGTTGGCGCCATACACCGAACTGGTCGAGGCATAAACCAGGTGCTCTATCCGGCTATTGCGGCAGCCTTCGAGGATATTGAGAAAGCCGACAATATTGGATTGCACATACACCTGGGGATTCTCCAGGGAGTAGCGCACGCCGGGTTGGGCTGCCAGGTGTACCACCCGCTGGGCCTGGTGGTTTTGGAAAATCCCGGCCATCGCCGCCGGATTTTCAATATCCTGGTTCAGGTGGATGTAATCGGTATAGTCGAGCAAGCGCGCCAGCCGATCCTGCTTCAGCTGCACATCGTAGTAGTCATTGAGATTATCAATGCCGATCACACTGTCACCGCGATCCAAAAGCCTTTTCGCAACGGCGGAGCCGATAAAACCGGCCGTGCCGGTCACCAGGATATCCAATTAAAGTCTCCCGTCGACGACGTCTTTCGGTAGCAGATACTTGATATCGTAGATCACGCAGTTTGCCTTGCCTAACCCCTGGATGTCCGCAACGTCCATGGCGCGAAACTGGTCGTGGGCAACGGCCATCACAATAGCGTCGTATTTGCCCGCCTCGGGTTCCTGCACAAGATCGATGCCATATAGTGACTGGCACTCCGCGACATCGACCCAGGGGTCATAGACATCTACCACCGCATTGCTGGCCTGCAAGTCCCGGACAATATCAATAACCCGAGTATTGCGCAGATCCGGGCAATTCTCTTTAAACGCCAGCCCCAATACCAGGATATTGGCGTCGACAATGTGAATGCGTTTTTGCGTCATCAAGCGCATGACTTCAGTGGATACGGTGTTGCCCACGGACTCGTTGACCTGCCGGGCTGCGGATATAATTCGGGGCTCGAAGCCGGCGCGCTCAGCCTTGGTTACCAGGTAGTAGGGATCGACGCCGATACAGTGACCTCCCACCAGGCCGGGCTTGAAGGGCAGAAAATTCCATTTGGTGCCAGCGGCTTGCAGCACATCGTTGGTGTCAATACCCAGGCGCTTGAAAATAAGCGCTAATTCGTTGACCAGTGCTATATTGACATCTCGCTGTACATTCTCGATAACCTTGGCTGCTTCGGCGACCTGAATCGATGATGCCTTATGGGTGCCAGCCCGCACGATTAAGCGATAGAGCTGGTCGACAAACTCCGCGGCCTCCGGGTTTGAGCCCGATGTGATTTTGATGACATTGGTTAAGCGGTGTTCGCGGTCTCCGGGGTTGATGCGCTCGGGGCTATAGCCGGTAAAAAAATCGATATTGTGTGTCAGGCCGGAATGATGCTCGATAATTGGCACGCAAACTTCTTCCGTACAGCCGGGGAATACCGTCGATTCGAAAATTACCAGGCAGCCGGGGCGAATGACCTCTCCCACCAACTGGCTGGCCTTCTCCAATGGGCTCAGATCCGGTCTTTTGTCCTCGTCTACCGGCGTCGGTACGGTAACAATAAACACACTGGCAGACCGTAAAGTGCCCTTGCTATGGGTTAATGCCAGTTTATTCGCTGCGCGCAGTTCTTCCGCCGTGATTTCCCTGGTGCTATCGACACCGCGTTTCAGCGCCTCAATACGACTGGGATTGATGTCGTAGCCGTAGGTGGTGACCTGCTTGCCGAA
>CBDUUA010000111.1:0-6714 GCA_965370135.1 uncultured Cellvibrionales bacterium | reverse complement strand
CCTTGATATCGGTCTGGAGCAGGTGATCACCGAACTGTCGCCCCAATCCGTAGCTGACCTTTTGCTCGTCCAAACCCAGTGAAAGCTGATTCTCAGTAGCCATTGATTAACCTGTGCTATTACTTGTAGATTACTTGTAGATAACTTGTAAATAACGCTCGCGCTAAAAAAAGCGCGCACTATAACAGGATGCCCCGAAAAAATGTAGACCCACGGGCTGCCATGGGAAAAGACTCGCCGTGTCAAAGGGAGAGCATTTGGATATACTTCGAGCTACGGATTTTCGGCCGCTACGACCACAGCAACGTATGCGTAAAAAAGTAGACCACGATCAGCGCCGCCTGGAAGTCGCCATCGACCTGCAACAACACTAATCACTAATCACTAATTACCAGGCATCAAACAAAAAGAGCACCTAAACCATGCGCATTCAGATACTGCTGACAGGCAGCGAACTCATGGCGGGGGATACCGTCGACAGCAACTCAGCAGCCATGGCGCAGCAATTGGGCCGCCACGGCATGGCGGTTTATCGCAAAGTCACCATCGGCGATGATATCGACCTGCTCTGCCGTGAGCTCGACCAACTCAGTCGCGACAGTGATGTGCTGATTGTCAACGGAGGTCTCGGCCCCACCATCGACGACCTCACCGCCGAGGCGCTGGGTCGTGTCATCGGGCGTGAACTGCAAGCGCACCCACTGGCCATGGAGCACCTGAACGCCTGGTGCGACAAGCGCAAGTACCCGCTTAACGCGGCCAATCGCAAGCAGGCGATACTACCCGCCGGCGTCGACATTATCGCCAACGCCAGTGGTAGCGCCGTGGGCATCAAGACCCGGTTTAACGACTGTGAGATCTATTGTACTCCCGGTGTACCCAGCGAACTACACACCATGCTGGAGCAGGAGATTCTGCCGCAATTGCTACAGCAGTTCAGCGACATCGAGCCGGTGTCGGTCACCCGCGTCAAGCTCTTCGGCATGGGCGAGTCCAGCCTGCAACAAATGATCAGCGATCAGTATCCCCAGTGGCCCGCGGATCTGGAATTGGGATTTAGAGCCGGATTGCCGTTGCTGGAGCTAAAGCTCACCACCCGTTCCGCCGGGCTGGAGCCGCTCAAAGCTGAATGGCTGGAGCGACTGCAACAGCTACTGGGTGACTACATTATCGGCTCGGACGATATCAAGCTCGCCCACAGCGTGGTCGATTTACTCCGGGACAAGGGGCTCAAACTTTGTACCGCGGAGTCCTGCACCGGCGGCCTTATTGCCTCACAGCTGGTAGAAGTAGCGGGGGCATCGACGGTATTTGAAGCCGGTTACGTCAGCTATTCCAATGCCGTCAAGCAATCCGCACTGGGCGTGAGCGCCGCAACCCTCGATCGGTGCGGGGCCGTTAGCGAGGCGGTAGCGATAGCAATGGCCGATGGCGCCGCTCGCAATAGCAGGGCTGACCTGGCCGTCGCGGTTTCCGGTATCGCCGGACCCGATGGCGGCAGTAAAGACCGCCCTGTGGGCACAGTATGGATCGCCTGGGGCTTCAGCGGTGCGATCCAGGCGCGGAAATTTCACATCCCCGGGACACGCAAATTTTTCCAGACCCTGGTGGCCGCCATCGCACTGGATCTGGTTCGCAGAACCCTGCAGGGTATCAGCACCGAGCCGCGCTACTTTCGTGAACGCGGCGCTAAACAAGTAAAATCGTGAGTAACAGCGCCGCTAACTTGTCTGTATTATTTTAATGCGCCGGTATTAATTGCAATTACAGCTCGACGCTGTTCTTATGTATTACTCTAGCTATTAAGTCTATCTATTTGTTTAATATGCTCTTATTTAATCTACATATTGATATTACAACTGGGTACAGCACCCATGAAAGACAAGGCAATCCGGGGCTTATGGTCAACCTGGAAAAGCGGTCAACCTGGAAAAGCGGTCAACCTGGGTTATTGGGAACTGTTCTCGAGTCCCTATGCACTGGAGGAAGCCCGCCGAAATCTGGAGCAAAAATTTCCGCACTCGCTGGACGCCCTTGAAGCACTTCGGCGCGGTGTCCACCTTGTTAAACACCGACCCAACCTTGACTTCCCCCCCTAAAGGCCTTGCACAAAAAGACCAGCCAATTTTCCAGGCAGCGATGGCTTGCCAGGCAAGCCATCTGCTTACGGGTGATCTCAAGGACTTCGGCCCCTTCATGAACCAGCCTGGGAATACATTCGGTATCTGCATCCAAACGGTTGCCGAGTTTTTGAATTTCCTTGTCTAATGCTGGCAAGCCTCAAGCGCAGAAAACCTTAACCCCGACGATTTCATTGCTCGCCATAATATTGCCGGCGAAATTCCTGAAGCAGGCGATCCACGTCTTCATCGGCAAATCCACTGGCATGGAGCACAACGCCACCGAGTTGCAGGCTCGCTTCCAGCGTCTCGGAAATAGCGCTGGTGGCCCCGGCCTCGCGCAACTGCTCGCCGTGCAGCCGATCCCGGGCGCGGGCATAGATCGGCGTATCAGGGCAATGATGGCGCATCATATGCACCAGCCGCCGGGCCGGCTCGGTCTTATCGAGAGTGATCACCAATACCGAGGCATGATCGGCACCCGCGGCTTGCAACACATCGGCGCGGCTGGCATCACCATAAAACACATGGAAACCCTCTGCGCTGGCCTGGCGCACCCGATCCGGATCATGATCCAGGGCCACGTAGGGCACCTCGCCGGCGCGTAGAATCTTGGCCACGCGCCGACCCACTCTGCCGAACCCCGCTATGATGACATGCCGCTCCTCGGTATCGAGCACCGCAGCACTCACCTCGCAGGGGCGCGGAGTTGATTTCTGGCGTCGAGTGAAACGCTCGGATCCGTAGACCATCAACGGACTTATCGCCATGGTCAGGGCAATGATCAGCAACAGCAACTGGAACAGGTCTGCGCCTATGACACCGGTTACCACCGCCAGGCCGAAAATGACAAACCCGAATTCTCCGCTTTGTGACAGCAGCAGCGCAACTCGAATACTGGCGTCACCCGCCACACCCATGAGTCGGCACAAGGCCCAGATCAGCACCCCCTTTATACACAACAGACCCAGCACCAGTGCGACGATCAATAACCCCTGACTCCGCATCAAACCAAAATTGATGGACATGCCGACGGCCATAAAAAACAGGCCGAGCAGAATCCCCCTAAACGGTCGGATATCGGCGATCACCTGGTGCCGGTAGCGAGAATCCGCCAGCATTATTCCTGCGAGAAAGGCGCCCAGCGCCATGGACAAACCGACTGCCTCCATCAGCCAGGCGGTGCTCAACACCACCAGCACCGCCGCCGCCATAAACACCTCTGCATTTCGGCTGGTAGCGACCTGGTGCAGCACGGGGGTGAGTAGAAACCGCCCGACCAGGGTGACGGTTACAATCGCCAGCATGGTATCCAGCACGGCCAACTCTATCCCTTCCTGCAATGATGCATCGTGGGCGAGCAGAGAGACCAGCATGAGCAGAGGCACAACGGCCAAATCCTGTAGCAACAAGATCGAGAACGCCGTGCGGCCGGCGCTGGTCTCGAGCTCACAACGCTCTGACAGCATGTGCAGACCAAATGCGGTGGAAGAGAGAGCAAGGCCGAAGCCGACAATAACAGCGGTACTGGCCGGGAGGTGGAACAGCAGGGCAAGGCCGGTAAGCACCAGCCCCGTGACCGTCAGCTGGGCAGTGCCGAGCCCGAAAACCGAGCGGCGCAACTGCCACATCCGCGCCGGGTTTAAATCGATGCCAACCAGAAATAAAAGAAACACCACACCGAATTCGGCTAAATGACGAATCTCCTCCACCTGGTCGATAAACCCGAAGCCCCAGGGCCCGACAACGGCCCCCGCTGTCAGGTAGCCCAGTACAGAGCCGAGGCCAAGCCGCTGAAAAACAGGTACGACCAGCACAGCAGCACTCAGCAGGATGAGTACATCAACCAGATAATCAGGTTCCATCACGGTTCACCGCCCCATTGCTGGAATTAATCCGCCCTACTTTGGTTCAGTTTACCAAACTGAGGCCTGAGGACATTGATAACAAACAGCAAACTGACAATCCGGCGCGACATCCACGGTGGATTCCAGCCTGAACAGTGCGAATGGAAGACCCTGGGGCGGGCCCGGTAAGTGACGGTGAACCTTACAAAAAAGGGGAAAGCCTATGCTCTCTAGCTCTCTAGCACTCTACATCTCGAACCGGTGCGTACTGCTTCTTGAGGAGGATACACTGGCCGGCATCACTGAGTATCCAATCCAGATAGACTTTCACAGCACCACTTGCCGGCCCGTTGGTATACATATAGAGCGGGCGGCTAAGAGGGTAAGTGCGCTCAGTAATATCTCCGATAGTCGGTATCAAACAAGGCCCGTCTTGATTTTCCGTGATACAGGGAATCTTAACGTTGGCCGTAGCATACGCGAAACTGCTGTAGCCGATGGCACAGGGCGTCTTGCCCACCAGCGCTACCAGGTCTTTAGAGGCCTGGGCTTCTAAATTGCCTTGTTTATATCTTGCGCCATCCAAAACATTCTTACGGAGATAGGCATAGGTGCCGGAACTATTTTGCCTGCCCACCCGAACGATTTTTTGATCACCGCAACCCGGAACCTCGATCCCAAGATCGGTCCAGTGCTCGCTGTTCCCATCAGCGCCGTAGATGCCGGCGATTTGGGAAAAGCTGAGAGATTCAACTGGATTGTCCCTGTGGACATAGATCGCCACGGCATCATAACCGACGATGTGCTGCACCGGTGCTATGCCCCGCTCTTTGGCGAGATTGATCTCTCGCCGGGTCATCGCCCTACTGGCATTGGCAACATCTACCGTACCGTTGAGGAGGGCAGCAATACCGGTGCCGGTGCCTCCTCCGCTGACTGCCACGCCGGTCGTGGGGCTTACATTTTTATACTCCTCAGCCCATGCCAGGATTGCAATCGCCATGCTATCGGAACCGCGATTCTGGATCAGGGAGCGCTCGGTATCCGCTGCAAAAGTTGCCAGTGGAGACACAAGCAGGATGAGTAGAGCAAGAATCGGCTTTATTTTCATAATGTCATTACTTTATGGTTGTCGAAATCGAATCAAGAAGAAAACAACTAACCCTTGACCCCCAGTGCATTGGAGAGATCGTTGGTGGCCTTTTTGAGCTCGTCACGTACCGCTACTGCCGCTTTTACAGTGGCCTCGAGGCGCTGTGTTTTTTCAGCTTCGCGTTGCAGAGTGGCCGCCAGTTGGGAAGTCTCTTTTGAGCTTGCCTCCAAATCTCCTTGCAGAGCTTTGATCTGCTGCTGCATTGCTTTGGCCTCTGCGCGGGCATCGTCAAGTGTCGCGGCAGTTTCTTTGTGCTCGCTACCGAGATTCTTAACCCGGGTTTCCAGAAAGGCCTGTCGCCGACGCGCCTTGGCATCCTCGCTGGCATCCTCGATTAACAGCGCGAACAAATTTTTATCCATAGGTTGAACGGAGAATCTCAGCCGGCCCTTGATCGACCTGACCGTACCTTCGAATGATCGAGATTCACCGGTCTCCATCGACTCGACGATATCCTTGAGGAAAGGCGCCCGGCCTCGTGTGCCGTAAATGCTGGAAGCTGCATTACCTGTGGCATCATCTGCACTTAGCGCCATAATCGTTTCGAATGCCGGATTAACCTCTCTCACCCGATAATCGACAATCTTGCCATCGTCGTTTTTGACCAGGTCGTGAAAGGCAAGTCCAATCTCAACCATATTCAAGAGCTTGCGCGCCTTACCATCACTCAAGCGCAAGGCATTGATGGCCTTTTTTCGCTCCTTGGCTTCCTTGCGCGCACGTTTCTCAGCCGCAGCAGCTGCTTTCTCCGCTGCTTTCTCCGCTGCTTTCTCTGCCGCAGCTTTCTCTGCCGCCGCCTTATCCGCCGCTTTCTCCGCCGCTGCCTTATCGGCCTGCTGTGCCGATGTCACGGCCGTGTCCGCTTCGTCAGTTTGAGCTATTTGGCTGGATTCTTTTTCTGCGGTTTTCGTTTCCCCGATTGGAGCAGGTGGATTAACTCCCTCGGCCGCTTTTTCTTCAGCACCCCCTGGCTTCAGGGTGAGGTTCTCGCCGCTGCTATTTTTGTTGATCTTATCGCTGTTTTGCGCGGATTTACGCGCCGCCCGTTTTTTCTTCCGCATTATGTATCACCCTTATTATTAAACTCTTAACTTTTTTAACAGTATAAAAAGAATAAGTAGAATAAAGCCCCTTACACGTGAAGTCCACGGCTATTGTTTGCGATTGGCATCGTCTTGTGATGTTGAATTGAAATAGCAGGCAAAGCGTGACGGCGACAATTGCCCGGGCAATAGGCAACCGTGACCTAGCAAGGGGAAAGCTTACGCCCGCCGGTTTCGATCGGACTCAGGGGAAAATACTGCGGCACAAAAAAAGGGATTGGATTAAGCAAGCAAAGCAGAGAGTAAACTGCAGTGCGAAGGCATGACAGACATGCCATTCGCACAGTCATCATATTCTCAAGCTCCTTTTGCCTTGGCTGCAGCCTTTTTTCGCCTGGCTTTCGGCTTGGGCTTGTCCAATACCGCCGCTTTCAGCTCGGCGTAGGACTCCTCCATGCACTGACGATAAAAAGCCGGGTCCGGCATTTGACTGCGCGCGGCCAGCACGGTGATAGTCAGCATATCGCCGATACTAAAAATGGCATGGAACA
>CBDUUA010000110.1:0-6750 GCA_965370135.1 uncultured Cellvibrionales bacterium | reverse complement strand
AATATCCGGTGACACCTCGGGTGTGCGAATATTATTGAGTCCAAACCAACCGGCAAATGCCAGTGGAATCAGAAAAAAGAGCCAGATAAATCCGGCATTTTGAATCCAGGTTTCACTGCCAGCAGGTATTTTACCGATCAGGGTGCCGGAGGTATTCTGTAGCTCCATGGGGTCACCGCCCAGCGCACCGAACAGCCCAAAGGTCATCGCCAGCGGCACCAGTATCTGCATGGTGGTGACACCAAAATTACCCAGTCCTGCATTCAGTCCCAGAGCCAAACCCTGCATTTTCTTGGGGAAGAAAAAGTTGATATTGGACATGGAGGAGGCGAAGTTGCCGCCGCCGAAGCCGGATAGCAGGGCGAGCAACTGGAATACCCATAGCGGCGTATTTTGGTCGCTGAGGGCAATGCCCGCGCCGAGGGCGGGAATCATCAATAGCGTCGTGGTGAAAAACAGCGTATTGCGCCCGCCGACCAGGCGAATAAAGAAACTGCTGGGGATGCGCAAGGTGGCGCCGGTCAGGCCGGCAATGGCCATCAGGGTAAACAGCTCGGACTTCTCGAAGGGAAAGCCGAGATTGAGCATCTGTACGGTAATGACGCCCCAGTAGAGCCATACGGCAAAGCCGCAGAGCAAGCTGGGTATGGAAATCCAGAGATTGCGGTTGGCGATTTTCTTGCCCGTGCTTTCCCAGAAAGCATCGTCTTCCACATCCCATTTTTTAATATCAGACATAGTGTCCTCCAGTTAAATACTGGCGCCGGGACAGTCCCCGGCGCCCCCGTGGTGCTTACGCTTTGTAATCTGCCAGCTCCAGGCCCTCGGCCTTGCGCAGGTTGCGGATGGCGACGTGCATCATGATCATGCAGGCAGCGACCACACCGAATAACAACATGAAGCAGGAGCTGCGGATATCGGTCAGGTCAGATGCGATGCCAAAGAAGATCGGCAGGGAGAAGCCCCCCAAGCCGCCGATGACGCCGACCATGCCGCCGACAGACCCCATGTTGTCCGGGTAGTAGTCGTGAATAATGCGGTAGATACTGGCTTTGCCGATGCCCATGGAAATACCCACGATGAATATCAGTGTCGTAAACAGCCAGACGTTGATGCCGAGATTAAAGGTCTTATCGCCGCTTATGGCGTGGACGGTATAGGTGGTCTGTGGGTAGGAGACGAAAAACAGGCAGACCAGGCAGACCCAGAATACAATCCAGTTAACGTTGCGGGCGCCGAATTTGTCAGATAACCAGCCCCCCAGGGCGCGTATCAGGCCGGAGGGCAGGGTAAAACACATGGTGATCAGCGAGGCGGTTTTCAGGTCCATGTTGTACTCGACCACATAGTACTTGGGCAGCCACAGTGCCAGTGCCACAAAACCACCGAAGACAAAGTAGTAGTAGATGCCGAAGCGCCATACCCGCAGTTCTTTGAGCGGCGCCAATTGCTGGGCCAGGGTAATGTGGACGCCGGTGCGGACGCGCTCCTGGTGGGCGGGGTCGGCGAAGGTAAATAACCAGAACACAATCGCCATGATGACCATGGCAATCGAGTACACCTGGGGCACCATGCGCCAGCCATAGGCGACCACAATCATGGGCGCCACCAGGTTGGTGATGGCGGCGCCGGCGTTGCCCGCCCCGAAAATGCCCATGGCGGTACCCTGGCGATTTTTTTCAAACCAGGCTGATGTATAGGCGATGCCGATGGCGAATGAACCCCCCGCCAGGCCGACAAACAGGCCGATCACGAGGTATTGCCAATATTGATCGGCATAGGCGAGGCCGTAAGTGGGTATCGCAACCAGCAGCATCTGAATAAAGAATACGATGCGGCCACCGAATCGATCAGTCATAATGCCCAGCGGTAAGCGGGTCAATGAGCCGGTCAGTATGGGCGTTGCCACCAGGATGCCGAATTGGGTATCGCTGAGGCTGAGTTCCTGCTTGATTTTTATACCGATGATGGAAAACATGGTCCACACGGCGAAGTTGCAAGCGAACGCCAGGGTGTTCATGGTCAACACTGACCACTGTTTTTGCTGATGAGTAGGCATGCATCGGGCCCTTTTTCAATGAGAACAGTCGCTGATTTTCCACGAGTACGGAGGGGCTGTCTTGACTTCGATCAATGTCTGCGGGCAGGTACTGCTTAATAGTAACGAGACTACTACCAAGGTGGTAGTAGTGTGGTGGGCTAATTACAACCCGGGGGTTAGGCCGGGTCTTGCGGTGGTCGGTGGTGACCCGGTGACTTCAATCGACAGGAAGAGTTGAGTGTACCAGCGCGGTAAACAGTCCTTGATAACCCGCTCCGGGTTGGCGCTGGGAGTACTGGTTTTCTTTAGTGTACTTACCATGCTGATTACTTATCTGGCGGCCGAAAACGCGGAGAACGATGCGGTGCGGATCAATGTGGCGGGTTCACTGCGGATGCAGTCCTATCGTATTGCCGGGGTCTTGATCCTGAATCGTAGCGATGTGCTTGCCGAGCAGTTGCCCGTTGCCGAACTGCTGTCGGAATTCGAACATCGCTTCTACCAGCCGGTATTGTCCAATTACATCCGTGCCAGTAGTGACGACACCTTGCTCCCAGCCTACCAGCAGCTGGAAGCCCGCTGGTTTAGCATCAAGCAACATGCCGTATCCGCCGATATAGACATACCGGCCTTGCTGGCGGAAATCGATGTCTTTGTCGATGCGATTGACCAGCTGGTCAAAGTATTGGAGATGCAGACTGAAAACAAGCTTAAGTTGTTGCGTACCCTGCAGGGAACCTCGATGTTTATTACGGTTATTATCGTCCTGATCTCCCTGCTCGACCTTGCGACTACGGTGGTGGCGCCGTTGCGGCAACTGGTGATCATGGCCAATAAAATGCGTGATGGCGATTTTAGCATGCGAATTATCAATACCGGTCGGGACGATGAGCTGGCGCTATTGGCGGATACTCTCAATACCACGGCCTCCAGCCTGGACGCCATGTACCGCGAGCTCGAGTACAAGGTACAGGAAAAAACCCGCCACCTGGAGCGGGCCAGGGATGAACTGCGCTTACTCTACGAAACCTCACGGCTGTTGTCCGGCGGTGGCAAAATTCGGCAGCAGCTGGATCGAGCCCTGGACGCTGTGCGGCTGCATTTTGGGGCGGTACAGACTCGGGTGGAGATGCTCAACAATGAAGCGGCAACGGGACTGGCATTGGCCGTGCCGCGCTCAGGCCGAGGCAGCCGGCACTCTGAAGACGCGAGTGACCTCAATCAGCATCGATTTGCGATAGAGGGACACGGTAAGCAATGGGGCGAACTGGTGGTTTTGACCGGTCAGGCCAAAATGCCCGGCGGTCAGCAGCGCACCTTGCAGTTGGTGGCGGACAATATCGCGGTGGCGTTCAGTGCGGAGTCCCGGCACGAGCAACAGCATCGACTGGTGCTGATGGAGGAGCGAGCGGTAATCGCCAGGGAACTGCACGACTCGCTGGCGCAAAATCTGTCCTATCTGAAAATCCAGATCAGCCGTTTTCAGATGTTGCAGTCCAAGGGAGCGAGCCAGCAGCAACTCGATGCAACCGTCGACCAGATCAAGCAGGGTATCAATGTCGCCTATGTGCAATTGCGGGAACTGCTCAGCACCTTCAGGCTTCAGCTTTCCAGCCAGGGTCTGCATGCCGCACTGCAGGCAACGGTGATAGAGTTCGCAGATCGCGGCAGCATTGATATCGAGCTGGATTATCGTCTGGACGACTTCCCATTGACCCCCAACGAAGAAATTCATGTGCTGCAAATCGTTCGGGAAGCCCTATCCAATGTGTTGCGACACTCCCGGGCACAGCATGCCCGTATCGAGGCCTTTATGGGGGCGGGCCAGTTCATCGAGGTCAGTATCAGTGATGACGGTGAGGGTTTTGGATCCGCTGAATCCAGTAATAATCACTACGGCAAGACTATCATGCGGGAACGAGCCCGAACCCTTAAAGGAGAGGTACGATTTGATAACGCTGCGGTCAAAGGCGCAGTCGTGGTATTGCGATTCGTGCCCGATGTTATTGCCCAGGCGGTCGTTGCAGATGGCAAATAGCAGTTAAATAATTTCAGATAACGGTGGCAGAGAAATAGTGGCGGGGAAAATGAAAACTTATGAGCGGCAGGCGACGTGGCACCGCCACAGGGGAGAATGATGACTTCGATATTACTAGTCGATGACCACCCCATGCTGCGGCAGGGCGTTGCGCAGTTGATTGAACTGGAAGAGGGCCTGTCGGTCATTGGCGAGGCCGGCAGTGGCGAGGATGCACTGGGCCTGGCGTCGGAGCTCGATCCGGATATGATTTTGCTCGACCTCAATATGCGCGGAATGGGTGGCATAGAAACCCTCCTTGCGCTGCGGCAGCAGGGCGTAAGTGCGTGCATCATGGTGTTTACCGTGTCGGATGAACACGACGATGTGGTGGCGGCACTGCGCGCCGGTGCCGACGGCTATTTGTTGAAAGATACCGAGCCAGAAGAACTGTTGCGCAGTATCGTGCTCGCCAGTCAGGGGCAGCCGGTATTTAGCCCGCAACTAGCGAGAATACTGGCCTCCGGGGTGCGCGATCACAAGGGTGACCTCAGCGCACTGTTGGCCCGGTTAACCAGCCGGGAAACGCAAATTCTGCAGTGTATCGCCCAGGGCAAGACCAATAAGAGTATCGCGCGGGAACTCAATATTGCCGAGGCGACAGTCAAGGTCCATGTAAAAAACCTGCTGAAAAAAATTGAAAGGCGGTCGCGGGTAGAAGCGGCGGTTTGGGTGCTGGAAAATCGTTTGTTTGATTAGGCTTGCCGGCGCTTGAGGCGGGGCTTGAATATTACCCCTGGGAACAATTTTCTCTTTACATGGGTGTGAGTTATTCCGATGTGAAAGCGCACTCGCAGCAATCAGCAGTCGCTCTGGCTGCCGGCTTAGCACTCAATCGATGTCCGTCGGCCAGGGTCAATAACGAAGGCGTTTTAAGTGCGACAATTCGACGCATTCTCACGCAACTGACAAGTCAGTATGTTGAGAAGGTATGACTCTCATGGAATAAACCTTAGCGCAAATGCTCCCCACCTTTTTCACGATGGTCGTGTCGAGATAACTCTTTTTCGGTAAAGCGGATTGCTCCAATTGTCACCGTGGAGCAATTTTTTCTGACATGGAATTCCATGCTATCGCCAAGCCCCAGATTGGTCCTGGCAAAGGCGACGGTTTTGATGGTCATGAGGGTTTTGGAAGATTCAGGGAGATCGGCAAATCTGAAGACATGTATGCCTTTCGCTCTCCCCCATTGCGCAACATAGCGCTTACGGCGCCCTACGGGCATGCGGGAGCATATGACACGCTCGAAGATGTCGTCAGCCACCATCTCAATCCCCAAGCCGCCTTGTGGGAATACCACGATCAAGAGTATTGTCGCGAAAAGCCGGTAATGCCCTCTCGTGAAGATCTTGATGCATTTCTTCATGCGCTCACTGACAAGGGGACGATCGACTTGCGTCACGATGTGCCTCGGTCAGTGCCCAGTAGGGCGTCGCTTGCAGAATAACTACAACACGCTAGCAGGTAGCGCTGCGGGAAATGTATTTAAAAGCAGTAGAGAAGTGCCTATAGGTTATAGGTGATCCTCTATAACACCGCCGAATTCCCAACCGTGACGCTCACCGAACTGGGCATAACTTCTGATGCGCTTCCCATCCACCTCAGGAGGTGCCGGATTGATGCTAGGTAAAAATAGGGTGGATTACCCCAACCCCGATTACCCCAACCCCAATGGTGGCCCCATACAGCAGGATGAATGGTGTAGCTTGTGCCGCCATAGGCGGTTTCGTAACCGGCGACGATCACTACGATCGCAAGTTTGTGGCCGTCGATAGAGCCATTGCCGTCGGTACCGTAGCCGCGTACGTAGCGCCACACGCCATCAGTGCCTCGTGAAACGGCGTAACCGCGTTTGTTCTCGATAGGGTTGGAGCATTCGTCTCCCCTCTGCACCGCCTGGAACTGGCTTCCATCTCTAACTTATTCGTTCGGCTTAATAGGCACAACAACTTGCAATACTCATAAGCATAAGTACAATGTACGCATGAATGAGCTTAAGTTCGAGTGGGATAAAGGGAAAGGCAGGGCAAACATCCAAAAGCATGGTGTTTCATTTGAAGAAGCACGAACTGCTTTTTACGATGAAAGTGCTATTCAATTCTATGACCCCGACCATTCAGAACAGGAAAATCGTTTTATCTTGCTCGGTCTTAGCTTGAAACCACAGGTTCTCGTTGTTTGTCATTGTTTTCGAGAAACCGAAACTGTCGTTCGTATTATTTCGGCGAGAAAAGCAGACAAAAGCGAGGAGCAAGTATATTGGGGGCAACGAAAATGAGAGAACATTATGATTTTTCAGAAATGAAAGGTCGAAAAAACCCTTTCATTAAATATTTAAAGCAACCGATAACGATGCGCTTGGATAGAGATACCGTTTCCTATTTTAAGGGCATGGCGGAGGAGTCGGGTATCCCATATCAGACTCTGATCAATTTGTATCTTCGAGATTGCGCGGTACATCAGCGGAAATTAAAAATGAAGTGGGCTGCAAAATAAGAAGAGTAGGCCGGAGGCCCCTGAATTTTTCCTCACGGCAATGGGGGCAACTCGAATGCGATGAGCTTTTCTCCATCAATATTTTCAATGTGGTTAGCCGCATATTGGTATCCACCCCCCCAATAGACGACGCCGT
>CBDUUA010000109.1:0-6759 GCA_965370135.1 uncultured Cellvibrionales bacterium | reverse complement strand
AATAAAGTTTGCAATTCATTTTGCGAAGGGCGACTTGCGGACACCAGCTTTACCAGGGGCAAGTCGTGTCGCGTTATTATGATTTCTTCTCCACGAGCAGCTCTGGCTGCCAACTCGGAAAAATGCGCCTTAGCATAGGTAAGAGCTACACGGGTCATACTATATCTCCCAATCTCCCAATCTCCCAATCTCTCACAAAATGACTAGCAGATGGTCATTTTAGGCATCAAGCAATCATCAGTCAAAATGGATGTGATAAGCAGCCAGTGCCGCCAGCGGCTCGACAAAGTCATAACCCAGCGCCTTCGCCACCGGCTCGCAGGTGACCTTGCCGGCGTGGACATTTAGGCCGGCGCGCAGGTGCGGATCGTCCACCAGCGCCTGCAAACCCAGATCCGCCAGGCGCAGGGCAAATGGCAGGGTGGCGTGGGTCAAAGCCATGGTAGAGGTGCGCGCCACACCACCGGGCATATTGGCCACACAGTAGTGAATCACCTCGTCGACCGCATAAACCGGCTGCTGCAGGGATGTGGCTCTACTGGTTTCAAAGCAACCGCCCTGATCGATGGCAACGTCTACCATGACCGCCCCCTTCTTCATGCGGCTCACCAGTTCACGACTGATAAGACGTGGCGCTGCGGCGCCGGGAATCAATACCGCACCGACCACCAGATCAGATTCCAGCGCATATTTTTCAATCGCCTCGGCGGTGGAGTAAATGGTTTGCAAGCGACCGGCGAAGGCATTATCGAGGTATTTGAGGCGGTCATGGGAGCGATCCAATACCGACACATTGGCGCCGAGGCCAACCGCCATGCGCGCCGCGTTCTCACCGACCACACCACCGCCGATAATCAACACCCGGGCCGCCTCCACGCCGGGCACGCCACCCAACAACACACCGAGACCACCGTTTTCCTTTTCGAGGTAGAATGCGCCCGCCTGAATCGACATGCGACCGGCAACTTCACTCATCGGCGCCAGCAGTGGCAGCGCTCCGGCCGCATCGGTAACCGTTTCATAGGCGATGGCAGTGACCCCACACTTGAGCAGTCGCTCGGTCTGGGTGGGATCAGGGGCCAAATGCAAAAAAGTGAATAGCATTTGTCCCGGGGACAGCATCTCGCACTCCTGCGCTTGCGGCTCCTTTACTTTCACTATCAAGTCAGCCCGGTCAAACACAGCCCTGGCCGAATCGACAATGTCGGCGCCGGCGGCGCGATAATTGCCGTCCTCAAAACCAATGGACGCACCACCTTGAGTTTCCACAATAACCTGATGGCCCGCCTGCACCAGCTCACCGACCCCTGCCGGGGTCAGGCCAATGCGATATTCGTGGATCTTGATCTCTTTAGGTACGCCAACCAACATAGCAATAATCTCCCACTCTCAACTCAGTGGACGCCGGCCTCACAACTCCACCACAATGGCCGCCGCTGCTCGATTGGCCTTTTGCCGCGCCTCATCGGTCGATTGCCCCCGCGCCAGCGCGACCCCCATGCGACGCCTGCCCGCCACCTCCGGCTTGCCGAACAATCGCAGTTGGGTATCCGCTTCGGCCAACGCCTGTTGCAGATCGCCAAAACACACTTTTTCAGAGTTGCCGTCCACCAACACCACGCTGGAGGCAGAGGGCCCGTGCTGGGTGATATTGGGGATCGGCAAACCGAGAATCGCCCTGGCATGCAAGGCAAACTCCGACAAGTCCTGGGAAATCATGGTCACCATGCCGGTGTCATGGGGCCGCGGCGATACCTCGCTGAAATACACCTCATCACCTTTAATAAACAATTCAACCCCGAATAAGCCCCTGCCCCCGAGCGCCTCACAAACACGGGTGGCAATGGCACAGGATTTCTCCCAGACCACATCGCTCATGGCCTGTGGTTGCCAGGACTCCCGGTAATCACCATCCTGTTGACGATGACCGATGGGAAGACAGAAGCTGGTACCACCACTGTAACGAATGGTCAGCAGGGTAATCTCATAGTCGAATTCGACAAAGCCCTCGACAATCACCCTGCCTGGCCCGGTTCGCCCCCCCTGCTGGGCATAGTCCCAGGCCGCCTCGATGTCGGCCTCGGTCTCGATAGTGCTCTGGCCCTTGCCCGAGGAACTCATGATCGGCTTGACCACACAGGGGGCGCCGACAGCGGCAACCGCCGCCAGAAATTCGTCGTGACTGTCGGCAAAACGATAGGGCGATGTCGCCAGCCCAAGCTGCTCCGCCGCCAGGCATCGAATACCCTCACGATTCATCGTCAATTGCGCCGCCCTGGCGCTGGGAATCACCTTATAGCCGTCCCGCTCCAGCTCGACCAGGGTATCGGTGGCGATGGCCTCGATCTCCGGCACGATAAGGTGGGGTTGTTCCTGCTCGATCACCTGCCGCAGCGCCACACCGTCGAGCATCGACAGCACATGACTGCGATCAGCCACTTGCATGGCCGGTGCATTCGGATAGCGATCGACGGCGATGACCTCCACCCCCAGGCGCTGCAATTCGATGGCGACCTCCTTGCCCAGCTCCCCCGAGCCCAACAACATAACCCGGGTTGCGGTCTCGGAAAAAGGTGTTCCTATACCAACCATGATTGATTATCTCCATTGAATTAGCCCGCATTCTACCTTGGCACAACGTGGAATTGTACAGCGAGTATTGGCGAGGGAGTTGTAGTCCATCAGCTGGCCGATTCGGCCCGCCAGAAGTTTCAAGAATTTTTCGAACAAGGCTAAATCTTTTAGCTTGATTAATCGCCTTACATCGCGCTCTACAACCGTTTGATCAGGTATAAAAGCGCCAGATGTCTATGATCAAAAAGAGTACCGGGGTACAAAAGGCAAAATAAATCACCGGTTTTAACAGGCGCATATCAGCACTCTGTTCCAGCGCCTGGGTGTCCTCATCGGTTTTGATAAAAATATAGCAATCCCGGTGGAAATCCTGTCCCTGATTCTGGTAATGCTCGGCCAGGTATTCACGTACCCCAATCGCTTTGTAATGCCCTGCGATATGCCAAATAAATCCGGCGCCGGCGATAAAAGGGAAAATCAACCAGGGAATATTCAAGACCATATATTTTATCCAAAAACCAAACCAGCCATCCTCCACGTTGGCAAAATGAAAATAGATTTCACCCATGTAGAAATAGTACTGACCCCAGCCCATACAGGAGCCCATAATCAAGGCAAACCAGCAGGCCAACAAACGATAACCCTTAAAAAACAGCAACACGACAAATACTTCCAGCAGGGCCACCGATGCATCCATGCCGGAGATGCTGATGGATAATTCATTGGGTTTCAGGTATCGGGTATCAGCAACACCATAAGCCCACCAGGGCCAAAACCATTTGTCGGCTTCGGTGATTGTTGTGGTGTAAATCTGTTCCTTGATAACAAACCAGGGCATTTCCCAGAAGAACTGATAACCGACATTGGAGAAAAATGCTAAAAATGCAAACTGCAATAACTGCTTTTCCAGAGAACGTTTTTCGCCCTTGTTGTTGATAAAAGCTAACAAAGGCGCATAGACGGAAAATAGCACTCCGGTCACCGCCACCTGGTCATGGGCAAATACTTCTCGCGTCGCCCCGAATAACACGGCTAACCAACACAGTGCCGGAATCGAAAAACCGGTAATCATGCACGCAGCGATTAAACGGCCCCGCAGGTCAAAAACCGGTTTACCTGTCGCGATACGGCTGTCCTCGATAGTCAGCGATTGTCCGTTCATGATGTTTTTCCCTATTGCAAATTCTGCAGAATCCGGGCTTGAGGTTGTGCATCCCATATGGCAATCATGCCGCCATAACAGGTGACATAGACGGTGCCGTCCGGCCCAATAGCCAATGGCCCCCAATTGCCGTCATATTTGCTGCCGGCACCGGTTAGCACTTTAAAAGCGGTGCGCCCGGTCTCTGCTTCCATCGCAAGCAGATACCAGGCATTTTCACCATTATCCTGTGGCTCGAAGGTGTAGCTGTAAATCAGCCCATTGGCGGCGGATAATTTGGCAACCACTGACGGCGACCTTTCCGCTGAAGTCCAGATAACATCACAGCCGGATTCATCTTCACGAATAGAAATTCTGGTAAATCCGCCAGCAACCCGCTCCCAGTCCTTTTGCTGGAAAGCATTGGTATAACCGTAATCGTTTTTGGTGATGATGGTATTGCCCCAGGCAATCATGGAGATTTCCACCGCCGAGTTATGATCGTCAAATAAGGGTAATTGGCAGATCAGACGCTCGCCTTGGTACTCAGGGTTACGACGGTAAACCAGCAGCTTGACCCTAGGATCTGCATTATCGGCAATAATCACGTAGTCATCACCCAATAGTGTCGGTGTCGTGCCTGAACCCTGGCTGATGGCGCCCAGTTTGCGGTCGCCGCCACGGTTATAGGCTTCGCGCCACATCACATGGGGTGAGCCATCAGTGGCGGTGGTAAAACCATACATGGCATGATCGGTAACAATATAGACACCGTCTTGCGCGACGGCAAAGCTGTTTTGAATCGCTTCACCAACAAGCTGAATGGAGCGAATGTCACCGGTTTCTGTGTTCAGCGTGCCAATGCGCCCGTGTAAGGTTACCCACCAAATTAAACCTTGATGATCTGGTGTAACCGAGGTGATGGGATCACATTCACCTTGGGGGAACCAGTTGCTGAACGACATGCAGTCATGGGGTACCTGAGCGGAAAGATCCCACTGATTTGCCAGGTAGAACTGCCATTCGCCACTGGCTTTTTGGCGGTGGCCCAGACGCAATATCTGTTGTTGGCTATCGGCGATGACGGCATAACCTTCATGATCCAGATAAAAATAGGATGAAGAGGTATCGGACATCATGATGTCGGGGTTCATTTTTATGACACTCTCAAAGGTAGAGGGGCGCTGTGCCAAATCGTAGCGCGCTAGCAGTTTCATTGCGCGAGGTTCCAACAGATTTAATTCAAAGCCCGCAAAGGAACCCATAAAGACAATGATCAATCCCTGCTCATCAAAGGTTGTGGTGGCGTACATGCCTCCCGGTGCTGTTGAACCCTGCCGGCTGCGTACCTGCGGATTAATCGCCAGGGGACCGTTGGCCCTATGGATGTCGGTGTTATAGCCGCCGGCATGAATGGTGCTGTATTCTTGCTCGGCTAGATAGGGATGGGCCTTTACCTCAAAGTCGGTAATGGGTTTAACATTTACCGGGCCATTTTTGATCAGGGCGGGGGATGTGATTAGGCTACTGGAAATTTCATCGCCTCGACAGCCCGATAAGACAAAGATGGCCAGTAGTACGGCCGACATTATGTTTAATTGCCTAAACAAGAACTTGGATTTTTTGTTCGCTACGTTCTTTGCTACTTTCTTTACTGTGCTCATAGGCGGTTTCTTTTTGAAGGTGAAGATATTTAATAGCAAGCCCTCATCCGGCAGTCAGCACCTGCCCTCGAGTGGCACTTGAAAATAGTCGATATACGCTTGGTACTGATGATATAACTCGCCTCTATCCAGTCCGTAGCGGGCCAGTGGATAGTTGTGTATGCCGTATTCATCCTTGGGGTGATCTTGCAGGTACTGTGTGATGTTTGCTGTCAGCGATTCAGGTAGGCTCCAGTCTAGCTGTTTGAAGATGTGTTCTATTGTTTCTACCGGCCTGGCGACCAGCTGTTTGAAATTTATGTCCAATACCTCTAGCTGACTTCTTTGGCGCCAGGCGATGGAGTCCAGCATTGCCGGAGTCCAGAATATTCGCCACATATTGCCAATTTCTTTGGTATCAACATTTCTTCGCAGGGAAATCTGTACGGCTTCAGTCAAACTGCAAAACGATCCGGCTGCGGTGGCAGGGTCTCGGTGCAAGTGCACAATCTTTGCCCTGGGGAATGATTTTGCCAAAGCATCCAACTGCAATATATGCACGGGGCTTTTTAACACCAGGTAGTTCTGTTGATAATGGTACTTTAGTATTTGCAGGTGTTTTTTATAGCTTTTATAGGTCTCGGTCATATCCTCCTGCCAGATCCAATCGGTATAGGTATTGCTGTTGGCCAGGGTGGAAAAACTCAAACGACAGGAAAATATATTGGAAAATAAATGGGTGCATTCCTCAATGGCTTCCGGTGCAAAATAATGGATGGCTTTCATTTCAGGAATAAGGCGGTAGTACAGGCCAAACTCCCATGCGCTCTGACGGATGCGTTTATCGCAAAATTCTTGTTGTGGTTCCGGGGGCGGGCAAGGTCGATGTAGTTCCCACATCTTGGGGCTGCGCACATTGCTATGTTGGTTCAGCAAGTTGTGCAACAAGGTGCTGCCGGTGCGCGGTGTGCAGATGATGATTAAGGGCTCTTCCACCTCAACTTCGGCAATTTCCGGGTGTTGCTCGAATTGCTGTTGCATCAGCAAGTTGTTGCTCAAGTTTCGAAGAATCATCTTGCGGCAGGCTATACGGCCAAACAGCGATAAATCAGCATCGTATTTTAGTGTGTAAAGCAGCTTGGCAAGTGGTAGATGCAAGTCGAAGTCACCAAAGTTTTTCAGCCCCGACTGTTTTTGTGCCAACTGCATGTAAAAGTCCGGGCTGTCTTGTATATCCCCAATACCCAAGTGCTCCAGCAGGGGGCCAGCCATATTCAGTAATTTCAACTGTGGCGGTAAGGTAATCGGAGGGTTGTCGATACTATTGGCCGCTGCTATAGATGCCATCTCATGCTTTCCTATCATTAGACTTGCTTTGGCCTTGCTTTAGTTTAGTTTTGT
>CBDUUA010000108.1:0-6783 GCA_965370135.1 uncultured Cellvibrionales bacterium | reverse complement strand
CCGGGAAGGGGTCGACAAACTGAGTATGCGCAAGGTCGCCACCCACCTTGGTGTCAGTCCGATGGCGATGTACAAACACTTCGCCAACAAGGATGAGCTGTTGGTGGCCACCCTGGATGAGTTTATTGCCCGCGCCGATGTGATTCCCGCGGACGACCTGGCGTGGGATCAGTGGCTGGAATACGTTGCCCGCAGGATGTACTGCGCCCTCGCGGGGGCAAGCACCTGGGCGCCCTGGCTCGGCAGCCTGGGTTTGGGGCCGCGGGCAGCGGCAGTCAGTGACGCGGTGGTCAAGAAGCTGGTGACATCGGGGTTCACCACAGCCGATGCGCTGGCGGCATATTATACCGTGGTACAGCTGGTTATCGGCGCGGTCTGCCTGGGTGGGATTTCGGCGACCCCGGCAGCCGGTGGGGAGGGCGATGGCGCCGCCTCGCTGTCGAATTTTACCCGTACCTATCTGTTACAGGCGGATGTTCGTGGTCTGCAAATAGCGGCCGAACTGGACACGCTGTTAAAGCGCGACCAGATCGATATTGGCTTGCCCCTGATCATCGATGCCCTGGCCGTGCGCCTGACCCAGGGTAAAAAGTAATCTGCCGCGGGGCTTGCTCGAGCGCATTGAAGTGGGTCGGCAACCTGCCCCGGTTCAAGGGTAGTCCGCCCCTTACGCTACGCCGGTCATCACCCTTCCTCAGTATATTGGTATCCAATCGAATACCAATATGCTAGGCTGTTCTTATGCAATCAGAAACCCTCTACATGCAGCGTATGGCCCATATCTTGCGCAGCGCCCGCAGCACCGCCGGCTTATCCTTGCGGCAGTTGGCAGCCCGTGCCGGGACCTCACATTCCACTTTACTGGCCTATGAAAAGGCCAGGAAAGCACCTGCGGTAACAACCTTCCTGCGCATTCTCGAAGCCTGTGGTCAGGCGGTGGATGTACAACTCTCGCCGAGAGTGCGCGAGCGGGATGGTCTCCCCCGGGGTGAGGAGCTGCGCGAGGTGCTAGAGTTAGCCGAAGCCTTTCCACTTAAAAAACCGCGCCGCCTCGACTATCCCCGCTTCGGGTCCAGGGTTTGAGCCTGCCACAAAAGATAGTCGCGGTGCACGAGGCGCTAAAGGGTGCGCAACTGCCCCACGCCTTTGGCGGCGCACTGGCACTGGCCTGGTGTACCGGGCGGGCCCGGGGTACGATCGATATCGATATCAACATCTTTGTCGCCGTGGCGCAATGCGACGCGGTGTTTGCAGCCCTGCCTGAGCAAATTGTATCCACTCCGCAAGAGCGCAAGCTACTGCAACGGGACGGCCAGGTTCGGCTCTGGTGGGGGCGCACGCCGGTGGATATCTTCCTCAACACTACCGACTTTCATCTGGGAGCGGCTGAGCGCGTGCGCTGGGAAACCTTTCTGGACATGCCCGTTCCCTTTATCTCCTGCTATGATATCGCCGTATTCAAGGCGTTCTTCAACCGTACTAAAGACTGGGCCGACCTGGAGGAAATGCAGGCTGCCGGCACCCTGGATATCAACCGGGTGATTGCCCAATTAGTCGAAATGTTAGATGTAGACGACGAGCGTGTGGAACGCTTGATCGGGCTAAAAAAAGCCGCTCCCGAAGGAGCGGCCTGGTGAAACGTCAATAGTTCGTCTAAATAGAGCCTAATCGATAGGGCCTAATCGATAGGGCCTAATCGATAGGGCCTAATCGATAGGGCCTAATCGCGCTGATCCACTGCCACGTAGTCTCTTTGCACGGGGCCGATATAGAGTTGGCGGGGGCGACCGATGCGATAGGGGTGACTGATCATTTCATTCCAGTGAACAATCCAGCCGATGGTGCGGCCGAGGGCAAAAACAACAGTAAACATGCTGGTGGGTATACCGATGGCCTTCAAGATAATGCCGGAGTAAAAATCGACATTAGGGTATAGCTTCCTGCTGATAAAATAGTCGTCCTCAAGGGCGATTTTCTCAAGCTTTTTGGCGATACACAGCAGTGGGTCATTCTCCAGTCCCAGCTCCTTCAGTACTTCATCGGCGGCTTGCTTCATCACTCTGGCGCGGGGATCGAAGTTTTTGTACACGCGATGGCCAAAGCCCATCAAGCGGAAGGGGTCGTCCTTGTCTTTGGCGCGCGCCACAAATTCGTCGATGCGCGACTCGTCGCCGATTTCCGCCAGCATATCGAGTACGGCTTCATTGGCACCCCCATGGGAGGGACCCCAGAGTGCTGCAATTCCCGCAGAAATACAGGCAAAAGGGTTGGCGCCGGTAGAGCCAGCGAGCCTTACCGTCGAGGTCGATGCGTTCTGCTCGTGATCGGCGTGGAGTAAAAAGATGCGATCCATTGCCTTCGCCACGACCGGGTTGACCTGGTACTCCTCACAGGGACTGCCGAACATCATATAGAGAAAGTTTTCCGCGTAATTGAGATCGTTGCGCGGGTACATGAAGGGCTGGCCCTTGGTGTACTTGTAAGTCATGGCTGCCAGGGTGGGCATTTTGGAGACCAGGCGATGGGCGCTGATCTCGCGGTGCTCTGCATCCGATATATCGGTGCCGTCGTGGTAAAAGGCGGATAGCGCACCGACTACACCACACATAATGGCCATTGGGTGGGCGTCCCGGCGAAAGCCGCGAAAGAATACACTGACCTGGTCGTTGACCATGGTGTGCTGGCTAATGATCGATACGAATTCAGCCTTTTGCTCCGCATTGGGCAGCTCGCCGTGAAGCAGCAGGTAGCAGACCTCGAGGTAGTCAGAGTGCTCCGCCAACTGCTCTATAGGGTAGCCGCAATGCAGCAGTATGCCCTTGCCGCCATCGATAAACGTGATCGCTGATTCACAGGCCGCAGTGGACACAAAGCCGGGGTCGTAGGTAAAAACGCCCTGGCTGACCAGCTTGCTTACATCAACGACTGCAGGGCCAAGTGTGCCTTCATAGACGGGAAGTTCGAGCGACTCGTCTATACCGTCAATTGTCAGGGTGGCTTTGCGATCTGTCATGCGGGGCTCCTATCCGTTAACCAAAATTGGTTGTCAATTATCATTTAACACGCATCAGTTTTCTATTGTTAGGTATTGTGTAGCGATTGTCGTCTGAAGCGACTATTTTTTGGCCGAAGGCACAACTATAGAGGGTCGAAAAAGTTTGTCAATTGAGCCAGATTAACTAAATGGTCGATAGCCGTGTCGTCGCTATTGGACTTTAGTCTAGGTTGCTGTGGTACAGCACCTGCAGTATTTGCTTTGGGTCCCGCAATTGGCGCGGCTTGGCGATGTCCGGAGGCTGGTGACTATTGTGCTTCACCTGCTGTGCCTGCATTGTATTTCAAATGCCATCTGTCTATAATTTCGCGCTCTTCACGATTGCTGGTTCCCGGTGTGGCAAAAATCGTTTTCGGGTCCCGGCAAGGATAATTCAACTACCCACCACCCGTGGGCCACTAAGGTGCGAAAATGCCGTGATCGATAAACGACCTGTTAATCTGGATTTCACAACCATGCGCTTGCCGATAACCGCGTGGATCTCCATAGCGCACCGGGCATCGGGCGCCTTCTTGATTGTAGGAGTGGCGGTATTACTCTGGTTACTCGATCAGTCGCTGGCGTCCCCCGAGGGTTTTGAACAGGTCCGTCAAAGCATGCAGTCGCCTGTTGTCAAGCTGTTAGTGTGGGCAGTGGTGTCAGCGCTCGGTTACCACACCCTTGCCGGCATCAAACACCTGGTAATGGACATGGGCATCGGTGAAACCATGGAAGGCGGAGTACGGGGTGCGAAAATAGTATTCGCGACATCGGCGGTATTGGTCATTCTGGCGGGGATATGGATATGGTAACGGCGGTAACAAATTTTGGTCGAAGCGGACTTTCGGATTGGCTGGTTCAGCGGCTTAGCGCCGTGGTGTTGTTGGCTTACACGGTCTTCATCTGCTGGTTTCTTTTGACTACCCCGGATCTCGGCTACCAGCAGTGGAAAGCGCTGTTTGAGCAAACGGCAGTGCGAGTATTCAGCGTCGCGGCCCTGCTTTCAGTCGTGGTTCACGCCTGGATTGGGTGGTGGTCTATCACCACTGACTATATGACCGAGCGCATGATGGGCCCCAGGGGCAATGTGTTGCGCTGGTTGGCGCAGTTGGGCTGCGGTCTGCTGTTATTCACCTACCTCGTTTGGGGTATTCAGGTTTTGTGGAGCTAAAGAGCATGGCGAATCTTCCCACGATTTCATTTGATGCAATAGTAGTTGGTGGTGGTGGCGCCGGTATGCGCGCCGCCCTGCAGATGGCCCAGTCAGGTTATAAAACAGCGGTTATCTCCAAGGTATTTCCCACTCGTTCCCATACCGTATCGGCGCAAGGTGGCATCACCTGTGCCATCGCCAGCGACGACCCCAATGATGACTGGCGCTGGCATATGTACGATACCGTCAAAGGCTCTGACTATATCGGCGACCAGGATGCGATCGAGTACATGTGTAGTGTCGGTCCCCAGGCGGTATTCGAACTGGATCATATGGGACTACCATTTTCGCGTACCGATGCGGGGCGCATTTACCAGCGACCCTTCGGTGGCCAGTCCAAGGACTACGGCAAGGGTGGCCAGGCCGCGCGCACTTGCGCAGCCGCGGATCGAACCGGCCATGCCTTGTTGCATACCCTCTACCAGGGCAACCTCAAGGTAGACACCACCTTCCTGAACGAATGGTTCGCCGTTGATTTGGTTAAAAACCAGGATGGCGCCGTGGTCGGTGTCATCGCCATTTGCATGGAAACCGGTGAAGTCACCTATATCAAGGCCAAGGCCACCGTGTTTGCAACAGGGGGCGCCGGGCGCATCTTCGCCTCGACCACCAATGCCCACATTAACACCGGCGATGGTATCGGCATGGCGCTGCGTGCCGGCATGCCGGTGCAGGATATAGAAATGTGGCAGTTTCATCCCACCGGTATATACGGTGCCGGGGTGCTGGTTACCGAAGGCTGCCGCGGTGAGGGCGGTTACCTGGTGAACAAGGATGGCGAGCGCTTTATGGAGCGCTACGCGCCCAACGCCAAGGATCTGGCCGGTCGCGATGTGGTGGCGCGCTCCATGGTGCTCGAAATACTGGAAGGGCGGGGTTGCGGGCCGGACGGCGATCATGTCCTGCTGAAGCTCGATCATCTCGGTGAAGAAGTTTTGCACAGTCGACTGCCCGGTATCTGTGAGCTATCCGAAACCTTTGCCCACGTCGATCCGGTCAAACAGCCGGTTCCGGTGGTGCCGACCTGTCATTATATGATGGGCGGTATTCCCACCAATGTGGACGGTCAGGCCTTGACCCTGGACGCACAGGGTAACGATACCGTTATTGATGGGCTTTACGCCTGTGGTGAGGCTGCCTGTGTATCCGTCCACGGCGCCAACCGACTCGGTGGTAATTCACTGCTGGATCTGGTGGTGTTTGGCCGCGCTACCGGCCTGCATATTGAGAAGGCCCTGCGAGACGGCATTGATTTGGGTGATGCATCAGAGGCTGATATCGACAGAGCGATGGTGCGCCTCAATCGCCTCAACACCAGTGACAGTGATGAGAATGTTCCCGAGTTGCGTAAGGAACTGCAAAACATCATGCAGAATCACTTTGGTGTTTTTCGCCGCGGTGACTATATGGAGGAGGGCATCAAAAAGCTCGCCGAGTTGCGACCCAGGGTTGAGAATGTGGGCTTGCAGGATAAGTCGGACGCCTTTAATACCGCGCGCATCGAGGCCCTGGAGTTGCAAAACCTGCTGGAAGTAGCAGAGGCGACCGCGATTGCGGCCAATACTCGTACCGAGTCCCGCGGTGCCCACGCCCGTGAAGACTTTGCCAGCAGGGACGACGAAAACTGGCTATGCCATTCCGTGTATTTTCCTGAGGATAAGCGGATTGCCAAGCGCGGGGTTAACTTCAAGCCCCTTACCGTGCCCACGTTCGAGCCTATGGAGCGTGTTTACTAGGCGATTGTCCGGGGCCGTTTGCGGCAAAAGGATCTGTGAGTTTATTATTGTTTTTTTAGAGAGTATTTAGCGAGGTTGCAGTGTCGCTCTCATCGGGGGGCGCCGCACTCGCAAAGAGCATAGCGGAGAGAATCAGACATGTTGCAAGTTAGTATCTATCGCTACAACCCGGCTACTGACGCCGAGCCCTACATGCGCGACTACCGACTCGATACCCAGGGCAAGGACTTGATGGTGCTGGATGTTCTGGAGTTGCTAAAGGGGCAGGACTCCAGTTTGTCTTTTCGTCGATCCTGTCGCGAGGGTGTCTGTGGTTCCGATGGCCTCAGTATTAACGGCAAAAACGGCCTGGCCTGTATCACGCCGCTGTCGGAAACGGTAAAAGACAACAAACTGGTGGTGCGGCCGCTACCCGGTTTACCTGTGGTGCGTGACCTGGTGGTGGATATGAGCCTGTTCTACCAGCAGTATGAAAAGGTCAAGCCCTATCTCATCAACAATGAGCCGCCGCCGGCCATTGAGCGGCTGCAGTCGCCGGAAGATCGCGCCAAACTGGACGGGCTCTACGAATGTATTCTCTGCGCCTGTTGCTCCACGGCGTGCCCCTCTTTCTGGTGGAATCCGGATCGCTTTATCGGCCCCTCCGGCTTATTGCAGGCCTGGCGTTTTCTGGTCGACAGCCGCGATACCGCGCAGGCAGAGCGCCTGTCGGCGCTGGATGACCCCTTTAGTGTATTTCGTTGCCACGGTATCCAGAATTGTGTCAATGTGTGTCCCAAGGGGCTCAACCCAACCCGGGC
>CBDUUA010000107.1:0-6784 GCA_965370135.1 uncultured Cellvibrionales bacterium | reverse complement strand
AAGAAAGGGCGAAAGAAAGGGCAGAATAAAGGGCGGAGCCTTCTGGTTTCGCCCTTTTTTGTGGACCAAATACTTTCAAATTCACTGAAGTTGCAAACCGAAACAAAACTAAAGCCTTTGGCTTTGCTCTGCGGACATACAAGGATAGCCACTGTGAGCCAACCCCCCTTTGCCAGTCTCGACCTGCACCCGGCCCTGCTAAAAAACCTTGCGTCTCTCGGATACCTTGGCATGACGCCGATACAAGCGCAGAGCCTGCCGCCCATTCTTGCGGGCCAGGATGTTATCGCCCAGGGAAAAACAGGGTCGGGGAAGACCGCGGCATTCGGCCTGGGCCTGCTGCAAAAACTCGACGTAAAACGCTTTTGCGTACAATCCCTGGTACTCTGCCCTACCCGCGAGCTGGCGGATCAAGTCGCCAGGGAAATTCGCAAACTGGCAAGAACCATCCACAACATCAAGGTGCTCAGCCTGTGCGGCGGCACTCCCTTCGGCCCCCAGGTCGGCTCGCTGGCGCACGGCGCGCATATTGTTGTCGGCACACCGGGACGCATTGAAGAGCATCTACGCAAGGGCACGCTGAAACTGGATAAGCTGACTACGCTGGTACTGGATGAAGCCGATCGCATGCTCGACATGGGATTTCAACCGGCCCTCGATGCCATCATCGATCACCTGCCCAGCCAGCGCCAAACGCTGCTATTGAGCGCCACCTATCCCGAGCAAATACAGTCGATTGCTGAGCGCATCATGAGCCAGCCACTACGGGTGCAAGTGGCGTCAACCCACGACAACGACAGTATCCAACAGCATTTTTTTCAACTCGACAGCAAACAACCCCGCATCACTGCCCTGCGCCTGCTATTGCTGCAGTATCGCCCCCTGTCCGCCCTGGTCTTTTGCAATACCAAATTGGAAACCCGGGAAGTCGCCGGCGAGCTCCGTAGTCTGGGCTTTAGCGCCCTCGCCCTGCACGGTGACCTGGAACAGCGAGATCGCGATCAAACCCTGGTGCAGTTTGCCAATAACAGCGCCTCGATACTGGTCGCCACCGATGTCGCCGCCCGCGGCCTGGATATTGACGCCCTCGATGCGGTGATTAATTACCGCATCCCCCGCAACAGCGATACCCATGTGCACCGCATCGGTCGCACCGGCCGCGCCGGCGCCAAAGGACTGGCCTGCACCCTGTATGATGAAAAAGAGGCGTTTAAAGTCGCCCGACTGGAACAGGATCTTGGCCAGACCCTTGAGGTCGAGCCACTGCCGGCTGAAAGCGTACTGCAACAGCCCGTCTATAAACCGCCAATGACCAGCTTGCAAATTGGCGGCGGTAGAAAACAGAAGCTAAGACCGGGAGACATCCTGGGCGCTCTCACCGGCCAGGACGGCATTGACGGCAAGCAGGTCGGAAAAATTGATCTTTTTGACAACTGTGCCTATGTGGCGGTCAGCCGAGCTGCCACCCGAACCGCATTGAGAAAGCTCGAGCAAGGAAAATTGAAGGGTCGCTCGTTTCGTGTACGAGCGATTGAAAGCTAACTACGCCGTCAACCTGATGCCTTCAACCTGGCGGCAAACCTCAACCGCTGCAGACAAAGTCCCGCTCAGGCCCGTATTGACATCATCTATTGCCGCTTCTCGAGGTCCGGTAATGCTTGGCCGCGGGCTTGTGACCCCGGGCATTTTCGCCGGAACGCTGGCCATCCCGATGTCCCGCCTTCGGCTTATGGGGTCTACTGGCCCGAATCGGGCGATGATTCAAGCGGGACACCGGCAATTCGTGAACCGGCTCAAAACCCTCCACAGATTTGCGGGTTAACAACTCCTTGGTCACCCGCTCGATGTCGACGAGCTGCTTGAATTCTTCGGCGCAAACCAGGGATATCGCCTGGCCTGTGGCCCCCGCCCGCCCGGTACGACCAATGCGATGCACATAATCTTCCGGCACGTTGGGCAGATCAAAATTGACCACTAGCGGCAGCTGATCGATATCCAGGCCCCGGGCCGCGATGTCGGTGGCCACCAACACCTGGGTCGCGCCGGCTTTAAAATCGGCCAGCGCCCTGGTGCGTGCGCCCTGGCTCTTATTGCCATGAATTGCCGCTGCTTTAATTCCCCTGCCCTCCAGATGGCGGGTCAAGCGGTTGGCGCCATGCTTGGTGCGGGTGAACACCAGCACCTGCGCCCATTGCTTTTGTTGGATCAACTGGGTGAGCAACGCCGATTTTCTGTTTTTATCCACCGGATAGATCCACTGCTCCACCGATTTAACCGTGGTATTTCGCGGACTGACCGATATCTCAACCGGATTATTGACCAGGCCCTTGGCCAGGGTGCGGATCTCATCGGAGAAGGTCGCCGAGAACATCAGGTTCTGACGCTGCCTGGGCAATAGCCCCAGGATTTTGCGAATATCGTGGATAAAACCCATATCCAGCATGCGATCGGCTTCATCCAGCACCAGTACCTCGAGTTGCTTGAACCTGACCGCATTTTGATTGTAAAGGTCGAGCAAGCGCCCCGGTGTTGCCACCAAGATATCGACCCCTTTGCGCAGCTGCATCATCTGCGGATTGATCTTTACACCGCCAAATACCACGGCAGAGCGCAATGGCGTGTGCTTGCCATAAACCGCTACGCTTTCGGCAACCTGGGCCGCCAATTCCCGGGTCGGCGTCAATATCAGCGCTCGCACCTGATTGCCGTGGGCGCGCTCACCCCTTGACAACTGCTCAAGTATTGGCAAGGTAAAGCCCGCCGTTTTGCCGGTACCGGTTTGAGCTGCCGCCATCACATCCTTGCCTTCGAGAACCGCAGGTATCGATTGGGCCTGAATGGGCGAAGGTGTCTGGTAGCCCTGCTCGGCTACGGCTTCGAGAATCGGGGCGGATAAGCCCAGGGAGGCAAAACTCATAAGATAGTCTCTGATTGCTGCATTTGATGGTGCGCACCGGTCAACCGGCGGGCGTGCAGCTTACAGCAAGGCAATTCCATGAGCTATGAGTACTTGGGCCTAGAGCGTGAGTTCAAACAAACTCAGCTGGCCGGTATTGGCGCCCTCGCCAGGATCGGCAAAGCGCACGCCAACACCCAACAGGCGCACCGGCCTCATGGCACGCTGGTAGCCGACCTCGCACAGCTCGGACAACAGCTCCAGTTGCGCAGCTGCGGCCACCCGCTCTGCCGTGGTTCGGGTGAAGTCATCAAACTTTATCTTTATAAATACGCTATTAACCCTATAGTCACTATCTACCCGGGACAGGCGTTTTTGCAGCTCCGCCAATAACGCCGGTAGCTGAGCCCTGCATTGTTCCAGTGACAGCAGATTGACCGGAAAGGTATTTTCAACACTGAGGGATTTGCGCCGGCGGCTCGGCTTGACCTCCCGCAGGTCAATACCCCGGCTCAGCTGGTACAGCCGCTGGCCAAAGCTGCCAAAGTGCTGCGCCAGTTCGAACACCGAAAATGTACGTAGTTCACTGCAATTAGAGACTCCCATTCGCTTTAAACGCGCCGCGGTCACCTGACCGACACCGAATATTTTACTGACCGGCAGCTCGGCCACAAAGCTCTCGACCTGCCCGGGAGTGATAACAAACAGTCCGTCCGGCTTTTGCCAGTCACTGGCCACCTTTGCCAGGAACTTGCTGGGCGCAACCCCCGCCGACACGGTTATGCCAAGCCGTTGATGTACCCGCTGCCGAATTTCGGTAGCCATCAAGGTGGCGCTGGCCTGGCAATGACCGGAGTCGGTAACATCGATAAAGGCCTCATCCAGTGACAAGGGCTCCACCAGTTCGCTGTAGTCATTGAAAATGTCACGCATTCCCGCAGAGGCCTCCCGGTAGGCCTCAAAGCGGGTTTTTACAATGACCAGTTCCGGACACAAGCGCAATGCCGTGGCCGAGGCCATCGCTGAGCGCACACCGAAGGCGCGGGCCTGGTAGTTGCAGGTGGTGATAACACCGCGGCGATCGCTGGCGCCACCGACGGCGATCGGCCGACCGCGCAGGGAGGGGTCGTCCCGCATTTCGATGGCCGCGTAGAAACAATCGGCATCAATATGAATGATCTTGCGACAGAGATCCTGCATTTTTCAACAGTCTGAGGGAGGGATGGGTGGAGCATAACATTGAATCTTTCGGCAAAACCATTCGCCTGCCACCGCAAATGACTTACAATTCCGCCCCCTCCAGACACCTTGATCACGCGAACACATGGCTACAGACCAGCAAACCCGGCAAGACCAACACACCCCGATGATGAAGCAATACCTGGGCATCAAATCGGAGCATCCTGACGAATTGGTGTTCTACCGCATGGGCGACTTCTATGAGCTGTTTTATGACGACGCCAGGCGCGCGGCTGAATTGCTCGACATCACCCTGACCGCCCGCGGAAAATCCGCCGGCCAGCCCATTCCGATGGCCGGCATTCCCTATCACAGCGCCGACGGCTACCTGGCGAAACTGGTGCGTTTGGGTGTGTCCGTGGCGATTTGCGAACAGATTGGCGACCCCCAGGCAAGCAAGGGCCCGGTAGAGCGCAAGGTGGTTCGCATCATCACTCCCGGAACCCTCAGCGACGAGGCCCTGCTGGAAGATCGCCGTGACAACCTGCTGCTTGCCCTGCATGCCGATAATACCATCTACGGTATCGCCAGCCTGGATATCGCCAGCGGCCGCTTCGTGGTGAGCCAGGCGAACTCCGAAGAAGAGCTGATGGCGGAGCTACAGCGCCTGGCGCCCGCCGAGATTCTGTATAACGAGTACACCATCGCCGAGACCCTGGTGAGCGCCTACCCGGGCAAGCGCCGGCGGCCGCCCTGGGAGTTTGACAGCGACAGCGCTGAACACTTACTCAATCAACAATTTGGCAGCAAGGATCTACAGGGCTTTGGCTGCACCGATCTACCGGTGGCGATACAAGCCGCCGGCTGCCTGTTGCAATACGTTCAGCAAACCCAGCGCACCTCCCTGCCCCATATACGCGCCCTTAGCGTTGAGCATCGCGACGACAGCCTGAGCATGGACGCGGCCACACGGCGCAACCTGGAGTTGGACACCAATCTGGGGGGGGGGCACGAGCACACGCTACTTTCGGTGATGGATAGAACCCGCACCCCCATGGGCAGCCGCTTACTGCGGCGCTGGCTCAATCGACCACTGCGGCAACGCACGTTGTTACTGGCCCGCCAGGACGCAGTCGCTGAACTGCTGGAGGAGCAAGGCTTTCAAACCCTCCAGGAACCCTTGCACACCATGGGTGATATGGAGCGCATTCTGGCGCGGATCGCTCTGCGCTCAGCACGCCCCCGGGATCTGGCTCGACTGGGCCTGTCGTTAAACACCCTGCCCACCTTGCAAGATCATCTCGCGGACAGCCAGGGCTTGCGTATCCGGCAGCTAGCTGAGCAGGCCGGCCTGTTTGCCACCGCGGCAGCACTGCTGAGTAACGCCATTATAGAAAACCCACCCATGATTATTCGGGATGGCGGCGTCATTCGCGAGGGCTATGACACAGAGCTGGACGAACTGAGAACCCTGGGCACCAATGCCAGCGAGTTCCTGGTTGAGCTGGAAGCCCGGGAGCGGGCGCGCAGCGGCATCAACAACCTCAAAGTCGGTTATAACCGGGTTCATGGCTACTATATCGAAATCAGTCGCAGCCAATCCGACCGGGCGCCGGTAGAGTATGTTCGTCGCCAAACCCTGAAGAATGCGGAGCGTTTTATCACGCCGGAACTCAAGCAGTTTGAAGATAAAGCGCTATCGGCACGCAGTCGCGCCCTGGCCCGGGAGAAAATGTTATACGAGGCCCTGCTTGAAACCCTGAACGCTGACCTGGCGGCACTGCAAAACTCTGCCGCAGCCGTCGCGGAGCTGGATCTACTCACCAACCTGGCGGAGCGAGCCGATCACTTGCGTCTGGTGCGCCCCGAATTCAAAGAGGACGCCGGACTAACGATCAGTGAAGGTCGCCACCTGGTGGTCGAGCAGGTACTGGACGACCCCTTCATACCCAATGACACCCTGCTCCATGACGCCCGCCGTATGCTGATCGTCACCGGCCCAAATATGGGAGGAAAATCCACCTATATGCGGCAAACGGCATTGATCGTCATCCTCGCCCAGATTGGCAGCTTTGTACCCGCAGCCGAAGTGCAGATGGGGCTTTTCGATCGCATCTTCACCCGCATCGGCTCGGCGGACGACCTCGCCGGCGGCCGCTCGACCTTTATGGTCGAAATGACAGAAACCGCCAACATCCTGCACAATGCCAGTGCCGACAGCCTGGTATTGATGGATGAGGTTGGTCGCGGCACCAGCACCTTTGACGGCCTGGCGCTGGCCTGGGCCTGCGCCCACCACCTGGCCACGTCAGTGCACGCCTTCACCCTGTTTGCCACCCATTATTTTGAGCTGACACAACTGGCGCAGGAGCTCAACACGGTCAGCAATGTGCACCTGGACGCCACCGAGCACAACGACAATATCATCTTCCTGCACAGCATCCAGGAGGGGCCGGCCAGCCGCAGCTACGGCATCCAGGTCGCCCGATTGGCCGGCATCCCGAATCCGGTACTGGCCGCGGCCAATCACATGTTAAAAGAGCTCGAGAGCGGGCAAACCGGAGTCCGCCCCCCGGAGCCCATCGCCACCCCGGTGCAGCGCGAGCTGTTCAGCGACGAACCCCACCCGGTGATCAAGCAGCTGGAAGAGCTGCAACCCGATCGGCTCACACCGAGGCAAGCCATTGATATCCTTTACGATTTACATGA
>CBDUUA010000106.1:0-6786 GCA_965370135.1 uncultured Cellvibrionales bacterium | reverse complement strand
ATACCGGCGCGGGTAGAGCCGGTGAAAGACATCATATCGACATCCGGGTGCGAGGACAGCGGTATGCCGACATCGACGCCGTCGCCGTTGACCAGATTAAATACACCGGCGGGCACTCCGGCCTCGTCCATGATTTCGGCCCAGATAATGCCGGATAGCGGTGCAATCTCGGAGGGTTTCAAGACCATGGTGCAGCCCACGGCCAGCGCCGGCGCGACCTTGCAGGAAATCTGGTTGGCGGGCCAGTTCCAGGGGGTGATCAGGCCGCAGACGCCGATCGGCTCCTTGAAAACCGTGACGTTCCCCAGTTTTTCCTCAAAATTAAAATTTCGAAGGACGTCCAGCGCCGCCACCAGGTGTTGAATGCCGGAGGGCGCCTGGGCCTTCCGCGCCAGGGTGATAGGAGCGCCCATCTCGGTGGAGATCGCCTGCGCCATGTCTTCCATGCGCCGGGTGTGGACCTCGATTATCCGCTCCAGCAGCTCGATGCGTTGCTCGCGGGTGGTTTGGGAAAAACTTTCGAAGGCAGCCTTGGCCGCGCTTACCGCCCGGTCGACGTCGCTCCCATTGCCCATCGCAATGCGAGCCGCGACTTGTTCAGTGGCCGGATTGATAACATCGAGCATGTTGCCGGATGCCGGCGCCAGCCACTGGCCGTTGATATAGAATTTATCGCAGTTCTCCATAGTCGCCCCCGTTGATGATGGTCTATTTCAGTACATCGCGGCCAATGACCAGTTTCATTACTTCATTGGTGCCGCCGTAAATGCGCTGCACCCTGGCGTCGGCCCAGCCCCGGGCCACCGGATACTCCCACATATAGCCGTAGCCACCGTGTAACTGCACGCACTCGTCCAATACTTTGCACTGTAAGTCGGTGCAGTGTAACTTGGCCATGGCCGCAGTGGGCACATCCAACTGGCCCTCAAGGTGCAGCTCCATGCAGCGATCAAGGAAGGCCCGGGCTACGGTGAGTTCGGTGGCCATTTCAGCCAGCTTGAACTGGGTATTCTGGAAGCCTGCGATTGGCTTGCCGAAGGCCTTGCGCTCCTTCACGTAGTCAACGGTAAAATTGAGGCCACGCTCTGCGGCGGCAATGGCAGTGACTGCGATGCCGAGGCGCTCCTGGGGCAGTTCCTGCATCAGGTAGACAAAGCCCATGCCCTCTTCTCCCAGCAGCTTGGTTTTGGGCACTCGCACATCCTGGAAGAACAGCTCAGAAGTGTCCTGGGATTTCATGCCGACCTTTTCCAGGTTCTTGCCCTTGCTAAAGCCTGGGGTGCCGGCATCGACCAGAAACAGGCTGATGCCCCTGGCGCCACCCTTGGGGTCGGTCTTGGCCACCACGATCACCATATCCGCCAACTGACCGTTGGTGATAAAGGTCTTGGAGCCGTTCAATATATAGTCATCGCCATCCGCCACCGCATGGGTTTTAACACCTTGCAGGTCGGAGCCGGCTCCCGGCTCGGTCATGGCAATAGCGGTGATGCACTCGCCGGATACCATTTTGGGCAGGTAGTGGCGTTTTTGCTCTTCGCTGCCGTAGTGTTCCACATAGGGGCCGACGATATTGGAGTGCAAGCCCCAGCCGATACCGGTACAGCCGGAGTACGCGACTTCTTCATCGACGATCGCGGTATAGAGCCAGTCGGCGTCGAAACCGCCATACTGCTCCGGGGTCGAGGGGCACAGGAAACCCTGTTCGCCGGCCTTGAGCCACAGTTCTCGATCGACCTGGCCCGCTTTCTCCCACTGCTCGTGAAAGGGTATGGCTTCGGCTTCGAGAAATTTTTTGACCGAGGATCGAAATAGCTCGTGCTCAGAGCTAAACAGAGTTCTGGGTATCATGGTGGTGTTACTCCTTTATCAGTTTTTGTTCCAGTTCTTATTTCAGTTCTTGTTTTAGTTCTTATTTCAGTTCTTATTTCAGTTCTGGAAGTTGCTTGAAATAATCCAGCGCCTCCGGATTGGCCAGCGCGTCGCTGTTTTTTACCGGCTGGCCGTGAACCACATTGCGGACCGCCAGCTCGACAATTTTGCCACTAATGGTGCGGGGTATATCCCTCACCTGGATAATTTTAGCCGGCACGTGGCGTGGTGTGGCGCCGGCCCGAATGGTGCTGCTGATGCGTCGACGCAAGGTATCATCCAAAGATAGCCCCGCGCGCAATACCACAAACAGGATCACCCGCACATCGTCTTGCCACTGCTGGCCGATGACGATGCTGTCGAGCACCGGGTCGACTTTTTCCACCTGTCGATAAATCTCCGCGGTGCCGATGCGCACGCCCCCCGGGTTCAATACCGCATCCGAGCGGCCGTGTATGACGATGCCGCCGTTTTCAGTAATTTCGGCGTAGTCGCCCTGGGCCCACACCCCGGGGTAGAGCTCGAAGTAGGCCGCCCGAAACTTGCTGCCGTCGGCATCGTTCCAGAACATCACCGGGCTGCTGGGAAAGGCCCGGGTGCAAACCAGTTCACCCTTGCTGCCGAGTGCAGTGTGGCCGCTTTCATCCCATATTTCCACCGCCATGCCGAGGCCGCGACACTGGATCTCGCCGCTGTATACCGGCAGCGTGGGATTGCCCAGCACGAAGGTCGAAATAATATCGGTGCCACCGGAAATCGAGGCGAGGCAGAGATCGCTCTTGATATCCCGGTAGGCGTATTCGAAGCTGTCATGGGACAGCGGCGAGCCGGTAGAGAGAATGGTGTGCAGGGAGTCGAGCCGGTGGCTCTGGCGGGGTTTGATGCCGCTTTTTTCCAGTGCCGCGATGTATTTGGCGCCGACACCAAATACGGTAATACCCTCTTCATCGATGGCGTCGACCAGGCGTCGGCCGTCCCGCGCAAAAGGTGAGCCATCGTATAACACCAGGGTACAGCCGCTGGCGAGCCCCGATACCAGCCAGTTCCACATCATCCAGCCGCAGGTGGTGAAATAGAAAAACACGTCATCGCGATCGATATCGGTATGCAGCCGGTGTTCCTTCAGGTGTTGCAGCAGGGTGCCGCCGGCGCCGTGGACAATGCATTTGGGCACACCGGTGGTGCCCGATGAGTACATGATATACAGCGGGTGGTCGAAGGGCAGTTGCGCAAAGTCGGGTGCTTCCGGTGGCTGATCCAGGCAATCTCGATAGTGCCGGGCCTTGTCGATGGCGCCGATGTCCGGCTGCTCGCGCAGCAGCGGGATCACCACCACACCCTCGATGGAGGGGATCTGCGCGGCGATGTCAGCGGCCCGCCCCAGGCAATCGATCGACTTGCCGTTATAGGTATAGCCGTCGGCGGTAAACAGTAGCCGTGGCTCGATCTGGCCAAAGCGATCCATCACGCCGTTGATGCCGAAGTCCGGTGAGCACGACGACCAGACCGCGCCGATGCTGGCGCAGGCGAGCATGGCGACCACGGCCTCGGGTATATTGGGCACAAAGCCGGCGACCCGGTCGCCGGCGGTGATGCCGCGGGCGCGCAGGTGGGCGGCCAGTTGCATCACCTGCTGGTACAGTTCGGCATAGCTCATGCTGCGGCGCTGACCATCTTCCAGCAAGGACACCAGTGCCGTGCGCTGATCGCGAAAGCGCAGAAGATTTTCGGCGAAATTGAGGCGGCTATCGGTAAACCACTCGGCGCCGGGCATGGTGTCCCGGCCCAATACCGATTGATAGGGGCGTGAGTGGATTACCTCGCCCAGATCCCAGATTTCTTCCCAGAAAGCCTCGCGCTGCTCGACGGACCAGTGGTGCAGATCGTCGTAGCTGCTAATATCGAGGCGGTATTTGTCGGCAATATAGCGGCTGAAAGCGGCCATCTGGCTGGCATCGCGGCGCTGGGCCGAAGGTGTCCATAATGGCTGATTCATGAGCCGTCCCCACTGAGGGCCAGCGCCACTTTGGATTGGCTCGGTCGCCCCAATTGTTGCGAGATAAAATTGCCCGCCCGGATCACCGCCGACAGGTCGACACCACAGTCTATGCCCAGTCCACGCAGCAAGTAGACCAGGTCTTCGGTGGCGACATTGCCGCTGGCGCCCCTGGCGTAGGGGCAGCCGCCGAGACCGGCCACCGAGCTATCCACCACCGACACGCCCATTTGCAGTGAGGCGTAAATATTGCTCAGGGCCTGGCCATAGGTGTCGTGGCAGTGCACGGCCAGATGTTCCACCGGTACCTGCTGTATCACATCCTGCAACAGTCGGCTGAAGTGCCCGGCGGTACCGGTGCCGATGGTGTCCCCGAGGGAGATCTGGTAACAGCCGGCGCTATACAAGCGCTGTGCCACGGCGGTCACACGACTGATGGCTACCTCGCCCTCATAGGGGCAACCGGCGACACAGGAGACATAGCCCCGCACCGGTATGTTCTCGGCCCGGGCCGCCTGTAGCAGGGGCTCGAAGCGGGCCATACTCTGCTCGATGGAACAGTGGATGTTTTTCTGGCTGAAGCTCTCCGAGGCGGCGGCGAAGATGGCGACTTCATCGGCGCCGGCTTTAAGGGCGCGCTCAAAACCCTTCATATTGGGCACCAGTGCGGCGTAGGTAACCGCGGGCTTTTTGTGCAAGCGCGAAAACAAGGCATCGCTGCCCGCCATCTGGGGCACCCAGTCGGGATTGACGAAGCTGCCGGCTTCGATAGTGCCGAGGCCGGCGTCGGCCAGCAGTTCTATCAGTCTCAGTTTGTCCTCGATGGACACAGCTCGGGCTTCGTTCTGTAATCCGTCCCGGGGGCCGACCTCGACAATTTTGACCCGTTCCGGTAGCGATGGGCGCAGGTCTTTATTCATCCGCCTGGAACTCCAACAGTTGGGCGCCGCCATCTACCAGATCCCCCGCCTGATAGTAAAAGCGAGCCACCACACCGTCGGCAGGCGCGCGCAGGGTGTGCTCCATTTTCATGGCCTCCATCACCAGCAGCGCGTCGCCCTTATGCACCGCACTATCGCTGTCGACTAACAGGGCGACTACAGTGCCGTTCATCGGTGCTGTCAGGCGGTTTTGATCGGGTTCTACCTCGGCCTCACCCAGATCCGGTGCGGCCAGGGAAAACTGCGTCGCGCAGTCCGTGGTGTAGAGACTGTAGACGCCGTCGTGCTCGGCGATACTGGCCTGCAGCCGGTGACCTTCGATATCCGCCAGCAAGGTATTGCCCTGTAGTTCACCCCGGGCCTGTACCGTGGCGCCATCGTGGCAGATGCTATAGCGCCTGGCGGCGCCGAGTCCGTGTTGCTCAATAGTCACGGTGCAACTCTGCTGCTGGATTACCAGCTCGAAGTGGTGCAGGTGGGGCTCGTTAAGGCGCCAGCCGTTGGCTGCGTTCCAGGGCGACCACGGGTCTTTACTGCCGGCGCTGGCCGCCGCCGCGTCCTGGGACTGGCGCAGTACCAGGTAGAGGGCGGCGAGGGGCAAGCTGCGGCCCAGATCCTGGGGCCGCTGGCGAAAAATATCGTCGTGGTGGCGCTCGATAAAACCGGTATCGAGTTCTGCCCGCTGGAACGCCGGGCTGGTAGCGAGATTGTAGAGAAAGTCGATATTGGTGGTCATGCCGCTGATGCGATAGTCGGCCAGTGCGGTGCCCAGTCGCTGCAGCGCTCGCTGCCGGTCTTCGTCCCAGACCACCAGCTTGGCGATCATCGGGTCGTAGAAAACACTGACCTCGTCGCCCTGGCGCACGCCGGTATCGATGCGTACATGACGGGATTCTGCCGGAGCCTGTAAGTAGGACAAGATGCCGGTGACCGGTAGAAAATCCCTGGCCGGGTCTTCGGCGTAGATTCGGGCTTCAAAAGCGTGACCCTTTAGGCGCAACTGATGCTGCTCCAGCGGCAGCGGTTCGCCAGCGGCGACCCGCAATTGCCACTCCACCAGGTCGAGTCCGGTGATCATTTCGGTCACCGGATGCTCGACCTGCAGACGGGTATTCATCTCCATAAAGTAAAAGCTGCCGTCCTGATCCAGCAAGAATTCCACGGTGCCGGCGCCCTGGTAGTCAATCGCCTGGGCTGCCTGTAGCGCGGTCTCGCCCATGCGAGTGCGCAAGTCCTCGTCCAACCCCGGGGCTGGAGCTTCCTCGATGATTTTCTGATGGCGGCGCTGCACCGAGCAATCGCGCTCGAACAGGTAGACGCCGTTGTGGTTGCCGTCGCAAAATACCTGGATCTCCACATGGCGCGGCCGGCACAGGTATTTTTCTACCAGCATAGCGTCGTTGCCGAAGGACTTGGCGGACTCCCGCTGTGCCGATGCCAGCGCGGCATCGAATTGCTGCTCATTTTCGACGATGCGCATGCCTTTGCCGCCACCACCGGCGACCGCTTTCAGCAACACTGGATAGCCCATGGCATTGGCGGCCTGCAGTAGTATTGCCGGATCTTGTTGGTCGCCGTGGTAGCCTGGCACCAGTGGCACTCCCGCCTTTTCCATGATGCGCTTGGCGGCGGATTTCGAGCCCATGGCCTCGATGGCGCCGACCGGGGGGCCGATAAACACCATGTCATGTTCGGCGCATTGGCGACAAAAATCGGCATTTTCGCTGAGGAAACCGTAGCCGGGATGAATCCCATCGGCGTCGGATTTGAGCGCTGCTGCCAACACCGCATCGCCGCGCAAATAGGAATCCCGGGGTGGCGAGTCGCCAATGAACAGGGCTTCATCCGCCATTTCGACATGCAGGGCATGGCGGTCGGCTGCGGAGTACACGGCGACGGTGGCTATGCCCATGCGCCGCGCGGTGCGGATGACGCGACAGGCGATTTCCCCGCGATTGGCTATCAGTAGTTTGTTGA
>CBDUUA010000105.1:0-6818 GCA_965370135.1 uncultured Cellvibrionales bacterium | reverse complement strand
TTCATTGTTACCCTGTAGCAGGGCCAGGCCACCCTCCATCAAGGTGCCCCGGGCGCTGGTTTGTTGGTCTTGCCCAAGGCGCTGGGCCAGGGCTACCGCATCGTCCCAGCGCTCCAGGCGAGAATAGATCCTGGCCAGCAGGTCGATTGCCTCAATATTATTGGGGTGCCGATGCAACAGCTTTTCCAGATTTTCGGCGGCCTGTTCATGCTGCCCCTGTGCCGCCAATAAGCGGGCGGAGTGATACAGGGCAACGGCGTTTTCGGGCTGTAGCGCCAACACCTTGTGGTAGTTATCCAGCGCCAGGCTGGCGGCGCCGTCCTTGTCCTGGGCCTCGGCCAATAACAGCAGGGCGGGGATAGAGTCCGGCTGGGAGTGCAACACCACCCGCAGATCCGGAATAGCCTCCCGGTAGTCGCCCTCCCGGAGCTTGATACGGGATCGGGTAATCAGTGCACCGGGGTTTTTGGAGTCAATCTCCAGCACTTCATCGAGCCAGCCCTGGGCTGCTGCCTCGTCCTGCGCCAAAAGCGCCAGCTCGGCCAGCTTGTTGCGGGCGGAGAGCGAGGCTGGCCCTTTCTTGTCATAGTCGAACGTGTCCAGGTACAGCGCCACTGCCTTGTCGTTTTGTTGGCCAAGCAGATACAGCTCGCCGAGGGCATTGCGCAGCTTGAAATTTTCCGGGGCGGCAGCCTGCATGGCCTCCAATTCAACCATGGCGTCGCCGGGTTCGCGGTAATGCATCAGGAAGCGCACCAACTGCAACTTGGCATCCTGGTCATCGGGCTTCGCCGCCACCACCGCCCGCAACAAGGCCTCGGCATCGTCCAACCGCTCTTTCTGGATGTAATATCCCGTCAGGCTCATGCTGTATCCGGCCTCATCGGGGTACTTCGCCATCAGCGCCCGGTACCCGGCGATGACATCATCGCTGCGGCCCTGGGATTTCAGCACCCGAATCCGAAGGCTGGGAAGCGCCACGCTGTCCGGATTTGCCTGTATGCCGGCATCGATAATCGCCAGTGCCTTTTCCGGGTCATCCTTGCCGTAGCCCCTGGCCATGACCGCCACTGCGGTTTCCTGGCCGGGATCCAGCGCCAATGCCTTCAGCGCGTATTCTTCGGCCCGTGGTGCATCCTGTTCACGCAGCGCCACCGAGGCCATCAAGGCCAGCGCATCGGTATTCTCCGGGGCCAGTGCAAGAGCTTGCTCCGCGAGACTTTTCGCGTCTTCCACTTGATTGACCAGCAGATTCATCTGGCCAAATTTTATGGTGGCCTCCACATGCGTGGGGTCCAGCTCCACCGCCGCCTGCAGGTTGCCGAATACCGCCTTCCAGTTTTTATCTCTCTCTTCCAGCAGCGCCAGCAGATAGCGGCCCTCGGCGCTATTGGCGTTGATCTGCAGCGCGTTGCGCACATCAATGCGCGCACTGGGGTAATCCCCCGCATCCATATGCTTGTGCGCCCGCGCCAGGTACTGGGCCTGGCGATTTTCCCCACCGGAACAAGCCGGCAGTAGCAGCATCGCCAGCATCGCAACCACGCCTGCGCGGGGTAATAGCCGCACCATCAACTCCAACATATGACTCTCCTGTAACCTAAAAGGGCGAGAAAATCCAACAGTTCGAGAGTATATTTAATCGCAGGCCTGATCGCTTTGATTTTGATCAGTACACGCAAAAACATTCTGGCTCCTGGCTACACGGGGCCAAAAGGATTGCGGCGTTTCTGGCCCGACCGACAGCCGATGTCGGGGCCAGCACTTTCAAGTACTGGCAATTTCGAGCACTGGTACCGTCGCTGGGTTTGTATTAGGGTGCGGGGCAAGCGCAGGTTTCCCTCAGCCCGAGTCTGTGCCATGTGGGCCGCTGATGATCGGGCCACCCGACTTTGCCCTGTGAGAGATCGCCATGAGAAGCAGCAGTGAATTAATCTGGCAAGACAAACAGCACCAGATTTTGTTCGATTTGATCGACGAGATCAGCTCGGGCTCAGCGGACCAGGGCATCTTTGCCCGCTTGACCGACTACGCCGAAAATCATTTCCTGATAGAAGAAGAATATATGGCGCAATTGAATTATCCCGGCACTGACGTTCATGTCAGAGCACACAATAAATTCCGGAAAGAACTCCGCAGCATGGTCGAGCACGGCCATCAGTACGATGAAGCGGTAAGGTCGTCGCTGACACTGTTTCTCTCCGAGTGGCTCAAACGCCATATATTCGGTATCGACAAAAAGCTCGAACAGTTCGTGCTGGAGTCCGAGCGCAAGTAAACTTTCCAAAAGGAAATAGCTCCTTAAGTCAGCGCCATTCGGGTCGGTAACAAATGATTATCATTCACATTTGCTGATGAGCCGGCAGCTGGCGAGAGCAGTGTCTGTGCTATGATTGCCGCGCCAATTTTATCCAGGAGCGCACTTACTATGCCTGACTTGTCCGACCTGTCCGACCTGTCCGACGCGCCTATTCACCCCGCCGTACTGGCCAATATGAACTCCATCAAGTACGCCATGGCGGGGGACAAACAGGCTTGGCTGGCGCTCTATGCCGACGATGCGATGCTCGCTGATCCGGTGGGCGCATCCCCCTTCGATCCCTCGGGCGCCGGTCACCGCGGTAAAGCCGCCATTGAAGCGTTCTGGGATGCCGTGATCGGCCCGGCCAATCTCGTGCTCACCGCTCACCAACGCTGCCCCAGCGGCGCCAATGCTTGCGCGGTGCCGATAACCGCGGTCAACGATCTCGGCAACGGCATCAACACGACTATCGAGATGATCGCCGTCTACGAAGTCAATGACGCCGGCAAGATCAGCAGCATGAAAGCCTACTGGAGTTGGGACAGCATGGCCTCCCAGCTCAAGGCACTGGGGCTGGCGTAGGCCCGGAGCGCCAAGCGTCAAGAATTCCGCTGCCATGTGCTGGCCGACACCGGCGCACCACTGACCGGTGATGTCGCCGCCTGGCGACCCCGCATCGAGCAGGGCATGAATACCCGAGGGCTACTGCGGCTTGCTGTGTGCGACTATTCGCGGGCGGGCTACGCGCCGCAACAAAACTTTAAGGAGACAGACAATGAAACTGGGTATAGCAGGGCTGGGTAAAATGGGCGCCAATATGGCTCGACGGCTGCGGCGCGGAGATATCGACGTGGTAGCCTACAACCGCAGCCGCGAGGTCAGCGATGGGCTGGCTGCGGAAACCGGACTCACTGCGGCATACAGCCTCGCGGAACTGATCGCCGCGCTACCGGCGCCGCGGGTATTGTGGTTGATGCTGCCCGCCGGTGAGGTCACCCAGTCGGCGATCGACGAAGCCCTGCCCTTGCTCAGCCGGGGCGACGTGCTGGTGGATGGCGCCAACTCCTTCTACAAGGACTCCATAAGCCGGGCGGAGGTGCTCGAGGCCGCCGGCATAGACTACGTAGATGCCGGTGTTTCCGGTGGCATCTGGGGGCTGGACAACGGCTATGCGCTCATGGTCGGCGGCTCACAGCAGGCCGTCAGCCGGGTCGAGCCCGCCATCCGCGTATTGGCGCCGGGGCCAGAGACCGGCTGGTTGCATTGCGGGCCGGCGGGCAGCGGACACTTCGTCAAGATGATTCACAACGGCATCGAGTACGGCATGATGCAGGCCTATGCCGAGGGCTTCGCCCTGATGAAGTCAAAACGGGAATTTGACCTCGACCTGGGCAGCATTGCCGAGATGTGGCGCCATGGCAGCGTGGTCAGGAGTTGGCTGCTGGATTTGACCCGCGATGCGCTGGTCGAGGATCAGCAACTGGAGGATGTGGTACCGGTGGTAGCGGATTCCGGCGAAGGCCGATGGACCGCGATGGAAGCGATTGAGCAGGGGGTACCCGCCCCCGTGATGAGCCTGGCGCTGATGATGCGCTATGCCAGCCAGGGTGGCGACCAATACAGCGCCAAGCTGCTGGCCAAGATGCGCCAGGGTTTCGGCGGTCACGCGCTGGCCTCCCGGGACGAGTCGTGAGCGCCGTTATCGGCCCCTGCCATTTTGTGATTTTTGGCGCCACCGGTGACCTGTCGGTGAGCAAATTACTGCCGGCGCTCTACTACCTGTTACAGGGGGGGCGGCTGCCGGATAGCCTCGCATTTATCGCGGTTTCACGGCGGGACTGGAACCAGCAACAGTGGCTCGGCTTTATGCAGGAAAAACTGGCTGCAAGCCTTGGGCACGACTACTGCGAGCAAGACTTCGAGCAATTCGCCCGGCGCTTCAGCTATGTGCGGGTAGTACACGATCAGGCAGAACACTATGCAGACCTGAAACAGGAACTCAGCAAACCCCGGGAGGGCGTCTGCGCCAATATAGTCTTTTACCTGGCGGTATCGCCCTCGGACTTCACCACGGTGGTCAGCCAGTTGGACGCCGTCGGTCTCTGCGGCCGACTGTTCGGCAACCGCATCGTGCTGGAAAAGCCCTTCGGCTACGACCTCGATACCGCGCTGCAGCTCAACCAGCATTTACACCGCCATTTTGACGAAGAGCAGATCTTCCGTATCGACCACTACCTGGGCAAGGAGACGGTACAAAACCTGCAGGTATTCCGCTTTGCCAACAGCCTGGTGGAGCCCATCTGGAACCGCAACTATGTCGACCACGTGCAGATTACCGTGGCCGAAAGCAAGGGTATCGGCAGCCGCGCCGGTTATTTCGACCACACCGGCAGCTTGCGGGACATGCTGCAAAACCACATGATGCAGCTACTCTCGGTGGTTGCCATGGAGCCTCCCGCCAGGCTGGACGCGGACGCCCTGCAAGATGAAAAAGTCAAGGTGCTGCGCTCGATACGCCCCATCCCCCGCAGCTCGGTAAACCAGTTCGCCCTGCGCGCCCAATACAGTGCCGGCGAGGGCATTGCCGCGTATCAGGACGAGGCCGGCGTGGCGGAAAACTCCATGACCGAAACCTACGTCGCCGCCAAGTTCTACGTCGATAACTGGCGCTGGTCGGGGGTTCCATTTTACCTGCGCACCGGCAAGCGCTTGCCCCACACCCGCACCCTGGTGAGCTTGCGGCTCAAGCAACCGCCCCGGCAGCTATTCCGGGAAACACCCATGGAGCACATCGAGGCCAATTGGATCGTGCTCTCCATCCAACCCGAGGAGAGCATGCACATCGAACTCCAGGCCAAGGAACCGGGGCTGGATATGCGTACCCGCACGCTGCAACTGATGGCCTCGTTTCGCCAGGGCGACGAACGCCCGCTGGGCGCTTACGAGGCGCTGCTGCTGGATGTCATCGAAGGCGATCGCAGCTTGTTTATTCGCTTCGATGAAGTCGAGTGGTCCTGGCGGGTAGTCGAGCCGATCCTGCAACAGTGGAGCCGGGACAATGACTTTATTCACACCTATGCCGCCGGCAGTTGGGGCCCCGAGGAGGCGACCCGACTGTTCGACAGCGACGACCAAAGCTGGCGCAATACGATTTGATCGTCATGCAACAGCCTCGTATGCACAGTTATGCCGATAGCACTAGTCTGGCTGATGATCTCGCCCCTCGAATAGCGGTGCTGGCCAACAGCTGCATCAATACCCATGGCAGCTTTACCATGGTGTTAGCCGGGGGCACCACGCCGCGACAGTTGTATACACGCCTGCCGCGGATAGCCACCGACTGGCGCCGCTGGCATATCTACTTTGGTGACGAGCGCTGTCTACCCCGCGGCGATCCCGAGCGCAACGACACCATGGCGGCAGCGGCATGGCTCGATCACGTAGCTATTCCCGCCGACCAGATACACCGCGTACCGGTCAGGGACAATGCCGTGGCCGCCGCTGCAGCCTACTCGGCAGTACTGACACCGGCGCCGCGCTTCGACCTGGTCATTCTGGGCCTGGGGGAGGACGGCCACACCGCCAGTTTGTTTCCCGGCACTAGCGAGAGCGAGAAATCAGCCCGCACCACCCCTGCCCTTGCCGTCACCGATGCACCCAAACCCCCTGCGCAACGGGTCAGCATGAGCCCACAGCGATTGAGTGATGCCGGTGCAGTGTGGTTTTTGGTGACCGGAGAGAGCAAGCGCCACGCGCTCGATGCATGGCTGGCGGGGGCTGAACTGCCCCCTCGACTTATCGTGCCGGCGACGGGCGTCGATATCTTTACCGATCTGGATGACCCACTGTCAGCGCTTAAACTGACACGGTAGTTGGTTTCCGGCTGCAATGGCTTTACTATGTAGTCCATGCTGAAAAGTCTTCTGTGACCATTTCCGGTTCGACTGTCCAGGATTAATCATCCATTTGAATAGTGAATAAGAGGCGCCCTATGGCCAAACCTAATTATGCATTTGCGAAGCGGCAACGAGACCTTGCCAAAAAGCAGAAAAAGGAAGAAAAACGACTGCGGAAAGCGGCAAGCAACGAGCAAGCCCAGGAAGATGCGCAGCCACCTCAGGCTGAATCCCAGACCGACCCCCAGGCTGAGGAGAAAAAAGCACTCGACTCGACTGAGCCTTCTTAGTCACCGACGGCGCGCAATGATTGTGCGCTTGCCCGGATTTTCCCATTAGCCGCTCCCAATCAAGCCGCTCCCATTCAAACCACAAAGGAACAGACCCATGCGCACCATCCTGATTTTTATTCTGGGTCTCGGGCTCGGCAGTACCGCCCTGGCGGACACCATGGAGTGCTATAACGGCATTCTCGATACTGCGGAAGATGATCCCCCCAGCAAAGACGTGGTGCGACAGCGGTGCGGTGAACCCGATTCCGAGCGCAACCAGGGCTATGAATGGGTCTATCGCAAGAGCGAGTTCGTCTATGTATTGCGTTTTGACGGCGACGGCGAATT
>CBDUUA010000104.1:0-6855 GCA_965370135.1 uncultured Cellvibrionales bacterium | reverse complement strand
GGGAGATCTCGTGACCCATGACTTGCGCCAACTCGTCATCCGTGGGTTTTACCTGTAGCAGCAAACCGGTATACACCGCCATGCGCCCCCCCGCCATGCACCAGGCGTTAACCATTTTGGGATCATCGATGACCTCGACGCTCCACTCCCAGGTCGAGGTATCCGGGCGCATGATAATGGCCTGGGCGATCAGTCTGCTGGTGATACGGTCGACCCGCACCACATCCGCGGGATCGGTATTGAGCTGGCCCTTGGCCTCAAACTCCTTCATCTGGGTCAGATAGGCCTCCCTCGAGGCAGAGATGGCCTGATCCTCCGATACCAACATCAACTGCCTGCGCCCGGTGGGGCTGGTGGCACAGGACACCAGGAAGATAGCGGTAACAATTAGCGTGGCAATAGTACGTTTCATTGGAAGCCTTGTATTAATTTCATTGTCCGGGCGGGCACCCAGCCAGGATGCGGGTTGTTTGGATGCAGACTATGCATGCTATGGATACTAACATAATGCCAATTGCTGGCTGGGGAGTCTTATGCTTCAACCTTATGCCTCATCATAGCCCCGCAAATCACCCAGCATCTGGTCGACCGCAGCATCGTCCAAGCCCCGATTCTCCAGCTCACAGGTGTAGCTCACAAGCAATATCTTCTGCTGACACCGCAATAGCCAATCTCGGCAAAAAATATCGTCGTCCGTGTATTCAAAGCCCAAGCCCCGCCATGCACCACATTCAGCGGCTACGCTCTCATTACCGGCGGGAATGATATGCCCCGCCACTTCCTGTAAATCCTCGGCGGTGACATCGCCCTCGTCGAATTCCAATACGGTAAATTCGAGGCTGCCTACACCGTCTTCGTCGAAGATGATAATGGTGTCTTCATCGGTCTCGGTTTGCCACTCTTCACCTATCGGCAGAGACCACCAGGGGGTTTCAATTAATTTCATGGGGTAAATACCAGTTTGTTCTGATTCAGAAAGGATCGCATCACCAGGGCATCGATACGGCCCGCGGGCAGCACGTAGTAACCCGGCCGCCGCCCCACCGTTTCAAATCCCAACTGCGTATACAAGGCGATAGCCGGGGCATTGCCCACCATCACCTCCAGAAAACATTCACTGACATCCCCACGGGCGAGCCGCTTGAACATTTCAAGCAATAAAAGCCTGGCGATGCCGGCGCGCTGGCATTGCCGGGCGGTGGCGACGGTTAACAATTCAGCCTCTCCAGCCACGACTTTCGCCACCGCACAAGCCGACAGGCGGCCTGCCACAATCGCCGACAGACACAGACGCCCGGCGTTGAGGCTGCCGGCGAAATCATTGACCGACCACGGATTGGGCATCACCTCGCGCTGTAGTTGTGCCACCAGCGGCAGGTCGCCATGATTCAGGGAACGAAATGCCGGCTCCACGGATTCAGCCACTGACCACCAATGGCTGCAGTGTGCGCCACAATTCAGCCTTGAGCTGGGGCCGGGCAAACAGCTTGCCCAGAGCCACACTGCGCCAGACCTGCACCGGGACATTCACTAGTAGCTCACCCTGGGGCTGGATGTATTCAGCCGCCTTATCACCGAGTAATACCACATGCTGTGCCCGGGTTTCCCGCAATTGGCGTTCCAGAAGCCCTGCCAGTACCTCGCTGGCCCGGTCGGCGCCGGTATCGACTCCCTGCCGGCTGACCAGGGGCCACTGAAAATAGGTCGGGGCAACGGCCTCCGCTGCCGGCCGCCCCAGTGCGAACATCAGCTCTCGCAGAAACTGCAGCACCGTTGCTTCCAGCGCCGGCGGTAGCGGCGCCGCTTTTAGGTCCGATACGAACAGCACACCGCTGTCAAATGCCACTGTCAGCAATTGAAATCGCACTGAGCCCGCCGTTGCGAGTGGCCTTGGTGGCGCCTGTCCAGCCACCTTGCGAGAGCTGGGAGCGGCCACAGTTGCCGGCAATTCCAAAGTTGGTCGGCTCGCGGGGGTCGGGCGCCGGGCAGGGGGCGCCACTGCAGGGATCTCAGCCGGCGCCACCGCTACCGCAAGCACCGGCTGTAAACCGGTGACGGATGCCTTGGCCTGGGGCAGCGCTATCCGTGGCACGTAGACATCGATGCCGAGTTGCTTCATATACGCTAGGCGCTGCATCAGCGACCTCTATACGCCGTCGAGCTGCGGATGGGGTTTGACGCGCCCCGCCGCAATCAGGTTGAGGGCATCGAGATAGGCTTGCACCGAGGCGACGATGATATCGGTATCGGCGCCCTGGCCATTGACGATACGACTGTCCTCCGACTCCAGGCGTACGGTCACCTCGCCCTGGGAGTCGGTGCCGGTGGTGATGGCATTGACGGAGTAGAGCTGCAAGCAAGTTTCACTATGGGCCAGCGCTTCGATCGCCTTGAAAGCCGCATCCACCGGACCATCGCCCTCGGCTTCGACCTGGTGCTGCTCGCCGTCGACCTCCAGTAGCAGCCGGGCGCGAGGCTTATCTCCGGTTTTTGACCAGGCTTCCAGTGATACCAGGCTGTATTTCGCCTTCAGCTGCTCACCGGACACATTGCTCATCAGCGCCTGCAAGTCTTCGTCGAAAATCTCATGCTTTTTGTCGGCCAATTCCTTGAAGCGTGTGAAAGCCTGCTGCAACGACTCCGCGCCGATAGCATTAAAACCCAATTCTTCCAACCGCGCTTTAAAGGCGGCCCTGCCGGAATGCTTGCCCAACACCAGCCGGTTGGCGCGCCAACCCACATCCTCGGCCCGCATAATTTCGTAGGTTTCCCGGTGCTTTAACACGCCGTCCTGATGAATACCGGATTCGTGGGCAAATGCATTGGCGCCCACAATAGCCTTGTTGGGTTGCACCGGAAAACCGGTAATCGATGACACCAGGCGAGAGGTCGGCACAATCAGGCTGGCATCGATTGCGGTTTCTACCGGGAACACATCCTTGCGGGTGCGCACCGCCATGACAATTTCTTCCAACGCGGCGTTGCCGGCGCGCTCTCCGAGACCATTGATGGTGCACTCCACCTGACGCGCACCACACATCACTGCGGCCAGGGAATTGGCCACTGCCAGACCCAGGTCATTGTGACAGTGGACGGAAAAAATAACTTTGTCGGCATTGGGGATGGTCTCGATCAGCCGACCCACCATGGCGCCGTATTCGCCGGGCTCGCCATAACCGACGGTATCGGGCAGGTTTATGGTCGATGCGCCCGCGTTGATCACCGCCTCGATGATGCGACACATAAATTCGAATTCGGAGCGACTGGCATCCTCGCAGGAAAACTCCACATCGTCCGTGTGCTGGCGAGCCAGTTGTACCGACTCCACCGCGCGCTGCAGCACCGCCTCGGGCTCCATGCGCAGCTTGTGCTGCATGTGAATGGGCGAGGTGGCGATAAAGGTATGAATGCGACTGGACTGCGCTGCTTGCAGCGCTTCCGCCGCCCGCAGAATGTCCTTTTCGCTGGTGCGGGCCAAACTGCATACCGTGGCGTCTTTCACCGCCTCGGCAACCGCCTTGACCGCCGCGAAATCCCCCGGACTGGCAATGGCAAACCCGGCCTCGATCACATCGACCCGCATCTTTTCCAGCATCTTGGCGATACGGACTTTTTCCTCCCGGGTCATAGAGGCCCCGGGGCTTTGCTCACCATCGCGCAGGGTAGTATCGAAAAGTATTAATCGATCTTTGCTCATAAACTCACCTGATCCCATTGCCCGGTAGCATACACAGTTAGGGCCCCGGTTTCTATTTGAAAACGCCACCAGGGAGGGCTTCATCGGGCATCGAGAGGGTAATTCAATCAGCATGGTCACCGGCCGCTGCATGAAGCTTGGCCTTGTATTTCTTCGATCTGATAGGGTTAACTTGTCAGTACCGTATTCACTATTTTAGTGGCCGCGTTGATACTGGCAAAGCAGCTGTTCCCAGCAACAGGCATGCTACAATAACGACACATTCACCGACTCACCTACCGAGCATGAATACGATCATTGATTCAAAATGCTATTTATGTCGATCATATGCTGGAGTGCATTCAGCGCATTGATGAATATATCGATAGCAAATCGCATTTTTATTCTTCTCGAATGCCCCTACTTTGATCTTGCACAGTGCCCCGTCGACAATATGTTTTTATCCGATAACTATTCGATAACTGCCAATGGGAAGTGCGGGATTTCGCTCTTTGCCGGCAGTGAATCTATCACCAGCCAAGAGAGGGTTTGCCATGTTTGCGGGTCTTAAAGAAGTCTATCGTCGCCTGGCCTCCGGTGAGGCCGAAACCTACCCGCCGCGACGGGTAGCCGATGCCGAGCTGGATCAATTACATTGGGATCACAGCGTCGATGTCGCGGTGGTGGGTTTTGGTGGCGCCGGCGCCGCCGCCGCCATCGAGGCCAGATCCCAGGGCGCCGAGGTGACGGTTATCGACCGCTTTTGCGGCGGTGGCTCGACCAAAATCAGCGGCGGCATTTACTACGCCGGCGGCGGCACCGCTATCCAGCGCCGGGCCGGCGTCGAGGATTCACCGGAAAACATGTTCAACTACTTGCAGCATGAAACCGGCGATGCAGTCAGTGAGCAAACCCTGCGAGAATTCTGCCAACACAGCACCGACAATTTCGACTGGATGACGCGGCAGGGGGTGCCCTTTGACGCCAGCACCTGCCCCTACAAAACATCCTATCCCTCCAACCTGTATTACTTTTACTACTCCGGCAACGAGGCCTTCCCGCCCTATTCCGATCACGCCAAACCGGCGGCCAGGGGCCATCGAGCCCACGGCCCGGGGGTTTCCGGAGCCGCCCTGTACACCCCCCTGCGCGAAAGCACCTTGGATCAGGGGGTAAAACTGCTGCAGCAACACAAGGCCGTGCGCATGATTACCAGCGAGAGCGACCGTGTTATCGGCGTCGAACTGAAGGCCATGAAGGCGGGCAGCTTTTCCGGCTGGCTGCATCGCCAATTGGCTGGGCTGATGGTCTACCTGCGCTACATCACCATCTACGCGCCGTTTATCACCTATTTCCTGCGCTGGTGCGTGGAGATGCTGGAGCGCAATCACAGCACCACCGTCAACCTGCGCGCGCGCCAGGCAGTGATCATCAGCAGCGGCGGTTTCTACTTTAATCGCAATATGGTGGCCGAGCACGCCCCCAAATATCTCGACGGCGTCGCCCTGGGCACCATCGGCGATGATGGCAGCGGCATCAAACTGGGCCAGAGTGTGGGCGCCCGCACCGGCTTAATGGACAGCATCTCAGCCTGGCGCTTTATCAATCCACCGGAAGCTTTTATCCGGGGTATTCTGGTGGACCAGAAGGGCCAACGCTTTTGCAACGAGATGCTCTACGGCGCCCAGGTGGGCGAGCGCATTATGAAGCTGGCGGAGGGCAAGGCCTGGATCATCATCGACAAAGCCCTGTTCAAACAGGCTCTTCGGGAACTCAGCCCCAAACGCGCCATGTGGTTCCAGTCGGTGGGAGCTCTGATGTATCTCTATCCCTGCCGCCGCCGTGGCAATAACCTGGCAGAGCTGGCGAAAAAGGTCGGCATGCCAGCCGATGCTCTCAGTCAAACCGTGGCCGACTACAATGCGCTGGCCAATTCCGATGAATTGGATGCCCTGGGTAAACCCAAGAAATTCTTCACCGCCCTGGGCAACGGCCCCTATTACGCCCTGGACTGCTCTGCAGACTCGTTGATGGAGTGCCCTACCCTCAGCTTGGGCGGGCTCAAGGTGCAGGAAGAAACCGGGGCAGTGCTGTCCGAGCAAGACACACCGATTGAGGGCCTCTATGCTGCGGGCCGCAGCGCGGTGGGCATTGCCTCCCGCTCTTATGTCAGCGGGCTGTCCATTGCCGACTGTATTTTCTCCGGTCGCCGGGCCGGGCGCCATGCCGCCATAAGAGGTCCTGATTATCCATAAACCTCAGCCAAGCAATGTGGTCGAACAAACGTGGACTTTCAAGAAAAAGGTGTTTATTCTTCCCGCACTCAGATTCAGGCAGTCAAGGCTGGAAAATATTGTACTCCCCGTATCATCCTCCTTCTGGAAAGCCGGGCCAGTAACCGACATTACCTCCGCCACCATGCCCGAGGGCAAAGTCAAAGTGGTCCGACACACCGGAGAATAGCCGTAGCTATTTGACGGACTGGCTAAAAGGGCTTTTCCGCAGTAGGTCAGTTCTAAATCCGACAGGCTCCTGAACAACATAAGACAACGAAGCTTGGAATCAACAACAAGCGACTCAAGGCCGAATGGCGCAACGATTACCTTGTAAACCGCCTCGATATCAAACTGTGACGTGCAGTGCAATTGTCTTGGCCTATGTGGGATGTGCTGGAATACACTGGCGTCTGGATGTCGTTCTTGGCGATGATGCAAGCCGGATTCGGAAAGGGAATGAACCAACTATCATGACGAGTATTCGTCACCTGAGCATGAACCTGTTTGAAGGAGAGCGTTCCCGGTTGAGCCTTGCCAAAAAGCGCCGAAAATCTGCCTGGAATGATGACTACCGCACTACGGGCATCTTTTCAAAGCTTTTTTAATGCGGTCGCCCTGGACTACTTATTGCATTGCAGGTCCGGCATTTTGTTCGTGAGTTGACCTAGCCCATCGTGGTATGGCTGATGCAGCGATCGACCAAATGCTGGTCGAACTGCGATTTCGCAATATTGTTTACAATCGATAAGAAATCTCTACTGGAAGCCTATACACCATGCACGCATCAACCCGGTTTAGCACGATTTCGGCTCTGCTCTCGCTGTTGCTGGTGGTCGCAGTGGTCGGTGTGTTTATCTTCGAATCCACTTTTATCACCAATCAGGTCGACGACGCCTATATAGC
>CBDUUA010000103.1:0-6864 GCA_965370135.1 uncultured Cellvibrionales bacterium | reverse complement strand
GAACAATTTCGGAACAAAGGTATCTGTTTGTCCATCAGGAATGCGCAATAACAAATAGCAAGCCATATGCATTTGCGTACTGCTGTTTTCCATCAACAGAAATGACAAGTCCAGGGGGGCAAGTTTACTCATGGTTCGACCTTCGTTCAGGATAGGTGTATGTCATAAATGGCACTTACTTAAGCGAAATACCACGGCCTCCGCCCAACTTGTAGGGTCGAATTTATTCGACCAATGCTTGCGTTCGTGCGATCCTTGGCCGAATAAATTCGGCCCTACACCGCTTAAGTAAGCGCCACTCGTGTATGTTATTGTAATTCGCCTTTTATTCATCTGGCAGATCACATGGGATCATAGCGGGGACGTCGCCGCAGCCCTGCCCAACATACCACAGTGTCGCATTTGTGCTTACGTATGCTGTTGCATCCGGAAATGTTCATTATTTAGCGTAAAGTGAGCCCTAATTATGCAGAGCTGGCAAACAGATTTGTTGAACTTGTACCTGAGGGTGACGGTTAAGCCGATGCTGCGCTACACTCGCTCCGTGACCAGTGTACGCAAGGCCATGACCCTGACGGACAAGACCTTCGGTCGCTTGATAATGCCGCGGGATACCCGCGTGACCACGGCCGCAGCGGACTCGATTGCCTGTCGCTGCGACTGGATCGATACCGCCACTTCCCGGCGCGAGCAGGTGATTCTGTACTTGCCCGGCGGCGCCTACATTTTACGCACACCACACATGCATGCCGCCATGGTGTCCCGGCTCTGCACCCAGTCCGGTGCGCGAGCTCTTATTTGCTACTACAGGCTCGCTCCCGAGCACCCTTTTCCCGCCTGCCTGGAGGACAGTGTGGCGGCCTATGACTGGTTGCTGCAGCAAGGCTATAAACCGGAGCAAATTACCATCGCCGGGGATTCTGCAGGTGGCGGCCTGACACTATCGACCCTGCTCAAGCTGCGCGACACCGGGCGTCCTCTCCCCGCCTGCGCGGTGATGATGTCACCCCTGTTGGACGCCGGTGATACGGCGCCCTCGCGCTCTAAAAATGCCCTGAGTGACTCTGCCCTGCCCCACCCCAATGAGCGCGCTATCAATCCCCGCCCCCTGTTCCTGGCCGGAGAGGACCCGAAAAACCCGCTGATTTCCCCCGTCTATGGTGAATATCATGGCCTGCCGCCGATGTATGTATTGGTCAGCGACTCGGAGATGTTGTTGGACGACAGCCTGCGCCTGGCGCGCCGGGCGCAACTTTACTCTGTCAAGGTGCGGGTCGATATCTGGCGTCGGGTGCCCCATGTGTGGACGGCCATGCCCTTCCTGCCGGAAGCCAAAGACGGACTGCAGCGGGCCGGCAAATTCATTGCCGGCCATTGCCCTGGAACCAGCCCCAAAGCCAGCCCTCGAGCCAGCGCCCAGGCCCTAAGCGGTCAGGTCCGAAGGCACTAAGATAAAGCCCATGGCGGGCCAAGGGCCCTATAATTACGTCATCCCGGAGTTGTTTTGTCCGGGATCCACGCTCTTAAAACCTGGATTCCAGCCAAAAGAATGCTGGAATGACAGTGTTTTTACTGAACTTAGTGCCGCTCCGGTCAGGCCCCGTAATGGCCAGCCAGAACCGCCCGTGCCGGCGCGAGTATTGAACAAAAACGATGAGTAAATACCTATGTACCAGATAGATAGCGAAGACGCTAACTTCCTGTTCATGGAAAGAGCCGGCAGCCCCACCCATATCAGTCTGATCGCGCTCTACGACCAGAGCCAGCGCGAGCATGGCACAACCCGGTTTCAGCATATTCTGCAGTTGATGGCGAGTCGGCTCAGTACGGCGCCGGTATTTAAGCAGAAAATCATGCGCGTACCGGCGGATCTGGACTATCCCTATTGGGTCGATGATGAAGATTTTGATATCGACTACCATGTGCGCCACCTCGCGCTGCCCAGGCCCGGCGATTGGCGACAGTTTTGCATTCAGGTGTCACGCCTGCACTCGCGCCCGCTGGACCGATCCCGGCCGCTTTGGGAGCTGTATGTCATAGAGGGTCTGGAAAATATCCCGGGGCTTCCCAGCAATAGTTTTGCCTTGTATTTCAAGATCCACCACTGCGCCATGGACGAGTTTACGGCGCTGGAACTGATTGAGTCCCTGCACGAGACCATCGCCAACCCGAGACAACATGAAACCCCCTCCGCCAACATCGCCCACCTGCCCGCAATGTCCCCTGGCCTGACACAAATGCTGGCCCTGGCGGGTGTCAACAACAGCCTCCGAAGCCTACGACTCCTGCGCCAGTCAATGGTGAATTACCGCTTGATCTCGAGAATGCTGACCCGGGCGAGCGTTCGCGTAGCACGCAAATTTATCGAGGGGGAGACACTGGCCGATGTTCCGGCAACCCGATTCGGTGGTCATCTTGGCTCCGCACGGGTTTTCGAAGGCATGTTTTACTCTCGCAAGCCATTTGACGAGCTGGCGGCCCAGGTTCCGGGCGCCAACATCAGGCATTCAATTTTGCTGGTCTGTGGCGAAGCTCTGCGTCTGTATCTCGAGCGGCACAAGGAAGCCGAGGGCATTCCCCTCACCGCACTGTTACAGATCAATTTGCGCAATGCCGGCGCCCACGCACTGGTGGGCAACCGCATCGCCATAGAGCAAGCGGACCTGTTCACCAATGTACCCAACCTGTTGGAACGGCTGTATGCCATCGTCGGCGGCCTGGGTGACGTTGACGACCTGGACGAACTGGAAGGCCGCAGCATCAAGCTGCGGTCATTGTATGAGAATCTACCGGCGCCACTGCTTGCCTTTCTCGGGCGCAACGCCAACCCCACCCGGCAATTAATGCACGGCGGCAACTGTGGCATTGCCATCATCGAGGGACCCCAAAAGCCTCTGTATCTGCTGGGAGCAAAACTGTACGGGCTCACCAGTATCAGCCCCCTCTACAGTGGCTGCGGACTGATGTTCAATGCGAGCAGCTACTGCGAGCTGATCGCGCTTACCTTTACCTCCGACTGCAAGCTCATGGCAGATCCCCTGGTGATGCGCGACTGCATAGACGAGGCGATCGCCGGGATCAAGGCGCAATTGGAAAAAAGCCCCTGAGTAATCATCCCGTGACATCGGCGGGAATTATTGCCAACCCCGCCTCCAGCCAGGATATTCGCCCCCGCTTTTCCTGGTACCGAACACACTTATCCTGCGAGTGTGTAGAATTGCTCAAATGGGCTGGCTTCCTCCAGATCGAGCGTCCCTTTTCTGTTGCTATGGTGCAACTCGGGGCCGAGGGATACGGATAGACCACAACCGGGAAGCGGAATAAAATATGGCATAGCGAAGCTAAAGCGCTATAGGCTGGACGCTGGCAAGGCGGTGAGGTACCCTGACTTTCGATGCTTAGATGGAGTCATCAATAATAATTCAAGGAGAGAAATCACTATGAAACTATTCCCAAAACTATTACCGATAAGAACGCCGAAAGTAGCCCCGAGGCTATCACTGATACTATTCACCTCGTCGATCCTCGCCAGTAGCCTGGCAATGGGCGGTGCCGCAGAGGTGAAAAGTCGCGATGGCTCATCCATGAAGTTTGAATATGAAGGTAGTGATCTGCGCATCGCGCTGGGCGATGACCAGGGCTATATGATACTCAACGACGACGGCCTGTTCGTGGTGCGAGATTCCGATGGTCAACTCATGGTCATCGACGCCGGCAAGATGATGCAAATGTTTGGCGACATGGCTGGTTCTACAACCCCATCGGTAGCGACGAGCAAGGTTGTCTCTCTGAAAGCGACGGGTCGCCGGGAAGACCATGCCGGCATTCAAGGTGAGGTCTATGAGCTGGAATATATCGACGAGACGAGTAAGGCGACCCAGCATGCCGAGCTTGTCCTATCCAGCGACTCGCGCGCGATAGAATTCAGTAATGCGATCAGCGGCATGGCGCGCACCATCGCCAAATCTTCAGGGAAAAGCGACGCTGCTTCGAATGAATTCCAGCAGCGCCTGCAAAAACTAAATAAAGGTGTACTGCGCTATGACCAGGATATGCTGGTGACCGCCATCAGTGGCGCAAAAATAGACAGCGCTCGATTTGTGCTGCCGGCGAAACCCACAGATCTCTCGGGCATGGCCGGGCTGGCCGACTTCGTCAGTGGCTCCACCCAAGCGACCACCGCCGAACAGCCGGAACAAGCCGCTGAGAAAACCGGCAGCAAGGGTCTGGTGGGTGGCTTCCTCTCGTCCTTCGGCAAAAAAGCTGACCGAGAGCAGGATCGCGCTGCGGATAAAGCAGACTCTGAAGTCGATGATGCCACCGATAAAGCGGTGGACAGCGCGATGGATAAAACCTTCGGCAAGCTGTTCGGACGTTGAATTACGGTGAAAAACCGGCTTGGTTGAGTAAAATAGTTGACGGTTGAATGGCCTAAATAAATTCTTCCCTACAAGGGAGATTGACCAACTGAACCTGTAGGGTCGAATTTATTCGACCAACGATACCAGGTAGAATGGAGCAGCATCCAATACGGTATCCAGAGGTCAAAAAAGGAGCAGCCAAAGCTGCTACGATGCTTTCAATGCAGCTATGGTTGCCGGCAAATCGAGTTCCTGTGCTCGGCTACCTGTATTTTCCGCCAACAAACGTAACTGGTCGATCACCACGGGATTGGCCAGGCATTGATTCATTGCTGCATTCTCCTGCGCCAGGCCCGCAAATACCCCATCATTCAAACCGGAGAAGGTTTGTTGCAGGACGGATTTTACCGCCTGGATAGCCGCGGCATCATTGCCGGCAATGCGCTCCACCAGATTATTGACATAGCTATCGAGTTCAACGGAGTCAATAAAGGCGCGATTGATGGCATTGTATTGCGCCGCTTCGGCGCCAGAAAAATCTCTCCCGCTCAGCATGATTTCCAGTGCTTTGGCGCTGCCCGTTTTTATCGGCAGCAAGGTCGAACCGCCGCCGGCGGGCAAAAATCCGCCGCTGGCTTCAGGGAAGCAAAACTTTGAATTCTCTGTTGCAAAACACATATCCAGCGCCAGCATAAATTCAAAACCACCACCTCGACAAATACCGTCAATTTTTGCAATGGTGACTTGAGGCAAGCCGCTAAAAGATAAGCCAAGAGCCTGTAAAATATTGAGGTCTTTGGTTTTGCTGACGGGAACAGAAGGGTCGCCTTCGACGACCTTTAAAATATCCTGGATATCAAAGTGCGCAATAAAAAAGTCCGTATTTGCACTTTCAAAAACCACGACTTTGGTGTCGCTATCGACACTTAACTGGCCAACCAACGCAAACAGTTCCGCCGCCATGGTCGCCGACATCATATTCACGTCGCCGTTATTCAATCTAACGGTAAGCACAGCACCGATTTTTTCGGTCGAAAAGGTATTAAAATTCATTAGCTTGCTTCCTTCTGTTCATTGATTCTTGCATAGCCATACGCTTCCAGTGCGCCGAGAATTTCCCGGTGCCCCAACACCTCTTTTCGTATTGAAGCAACTGGTGATCGACAATTTGATACGATGGGTTGCGACACATATCAAAAACGGATTGCGTTGAACCAACCGTTGGCGTGCCGAAGGTAAATATGCGAAGCTCCAGGCTATCGATGCCGGGGGTTTCCAAACACACCCGGGCGGCGATATCGCTGACGGTGAACATATAGGCCGTAGCCGGTGCGCACACCAGGCCGGCTTGTTCAAACTTGTGGTGAAACTTCCCTTGCATCTCAAGCATCCAGTTTTGCTCACCGGTGGTGTCGAGATAGTGACAGCCCGCCGCTAACGCAGCCTCGATGGTGACCTCCCCAAAGCGGGCGAAGGGACCCACGGTATTACAAATAACTTTTTTCCGGCCAACAGTTTGCTCAAGGACTCGACGCTATGCTCGACTTCCACAATTTGGAAATCGGCGTTTTCAATGCCCGGAATGGTTTTTAAAGAGTCTTCCATTCGCTTGCGGTTTCTACCCGCAGCGATAAAGGGAATACTGTATTCCCGTAAAAACTCTATGACCAGACGCCCGGTGTAACCACTGGCTCCGTAAATAACAACAGGATACTTTTCGTTCATATTTGTTCGTTCCGTGTGGGGCGGAATTTATTCCGCCGGTGCGCTAACGATTTATTTGGCGGCTTGCATTCGGCCAAATCAATAGACTTCCAACCCGAAGAGTAAACATTCCGGCCCCTGAGCACAGGTCAATTCGCGACAGCTACTGGTCTGTTGGCGTCAACCCTCCTCAGAAGGTTTGTTCGCCTCAGGCGCAATACAAACAAACCCACCCAACCCGCCCTCGATGGCGTAGGACGGCAGATTGGAATTGCTGGAGCAAACCCGACCATCCCGGGTGAAAACCATATCCCGTAGAAAACTCACCCGAGTGGGTAATGGGTAACTGGTAAAACTTTCCGTTTTGGGATCGAAGGAGAAAATACGATCCGACATATTGGATGTCATCCACACCACGCCGGTTTCCGGATGCACATTAAGAGCGTAGGGGGTTTCGTATTCATTGGGCGCCAGTTTGGGCAGTGGGTATTGCTTGAACTCACGGGTTTCCGGGTTGAAGCGCATTAAGACACCGGTATCAAAACCGGGAATCCACAAAATACCATTGGGCGCAAAACGCGGACGGCGCGGGCCGACTGCCGGGGTATCAAACTCCTCGATCGCCAGGGTCTCGGGATCGATACGGCCAATTTTATTGGCGTAAAGCTTGACATACCAGGCGCTGCCATCAATGGGGTTGATATCGAGCCCGTAGGGCATACTCAAGACATCACGGCCCAGATTAAACCACTTGTGATGGGACAGCGTTATAGGCAGGTTTTTACGCGGGAACCAGCTG
>CBDUUA010000102.1:0-6870 GCA_965370135.1 uncultured Cellvibrionales bacterium | reverse complement strand
ATCGCGACCGTCATCGTCGGTATCATCCCAACCTGCAGGGGGTTTGGGCGGCTTACCGTTCATGATGTCGTCGATCTGACTCGCATCGATAGTTTCATACTGCATCAACGCTTCCGCCATCCTGTGCAGCGTGTCAATATTCTCTACCAACAATTTGCGGGACTGCTCGTAGCTCTCATCAATAATACGACGCACTTCCTCGTCGATTTGTCGTGCTGTTTCACTGGAGACGGTTTTGCTGTGCATGGCCGCCGAGCGCCCGAGAAACACTTCTTCGTCACCCTCGTCATACATCAGCGGGCCCATTTTTTCCGACAAGCCCCACTTGGTCACCATATTGCGGGCGATTTCTGTGGCGCGCTGGATATCATTCTGGGCCCCAGTGGTAACACCGTCATCCCCGAGGGTCAATTGCTCAGCGATGCGACCACCGAACAGGCTGCATATCTGGCTGGTAATGGCTCGACGAGAGAGGCTGTAGCGATCTTCCTCAGGCAAAAACATGGTGACACCCAGGGCCCGGCCTCGGGGAATAATACTCACCTTGTAAACCGGGTCATGCTCTGGCACCAGGCGGCCAACAATAGCGTGACCGGCCTCATGGTAGGCTGTATTGCGCTTCTCCGATTCCGACATCACCATCGATTTGCGCTCGGCGCCCATCATGATTTTATCCTTGGCCAGCTCAAACTGCTCCATACCCACCAGTCGCAGATTGCACCGAGCAGCGAACAGCGCCGCTTCGTTAGCGAGGTTGGCCAGGTCTGCGCCCGAAAACCCTGGCGTACCCCGCGCAATCACCCCGGCATTAACATCATCTCCCAGCGGCAGTTTGCGCATATGCACTTTAAGAATTTGCTCGCGACCGCGAATATCGGGCAGACCGACCATCACCTGACGATCAAATCGCCCTGGCCGCAACAATGCCGGATCCAACACATCGGGGCGGTTAGTGGCTGCGATAACAATAACGCCGTCGTTGGCCTCAAAACCATCCATCTCTACCAGTAGCTGGTTGAGCGTTTGCTCCCGCTCATCATGACCACCGCCCAGACCGGCACCGCGATGACGCCCCACCGCATCGATCTCATCGATAAAAATAATACAGGGCGCCTGTTTTTTAGACTGCTCAAACATATCCCGCACCCGGGAAGCGCCGACACCGACAAACATTTCCACAAAATCAGAGCCGGAAATAGAAAAGAAAGGAACCTTGGCCTCTCCGGCGATAGCTCTGGCCAACAGGGTCTTACCGGTACCCGGAGGACCCACCATCAGCACACCGCGAGGGATGCGGCCCCCCAGTCGCTGGAATCTGCCAGGATCGCGCAAAAACTCAACCAGCTCCTGCACATCCTCCTTCGCCTCATCGACACCGGCAACATCGGCGAAGGTAGTTTTAATCTGATCTTCACCAAGTAATCGAGCTTTGCTCTTGCCAAAGGCCATAGGGCCGCCCCTGCCGCCGCCACCTTGCATCTGGCGCATAAAGAACATAAATACCGCGAGAATAATGAGAATGGGGAAACTGGCGACCAACAACTGGGTCCAAATACTTTGCTGCTCGGGCTCAGTACCCTTGATCCTGACCTGGTGATCCCAGAGGTCATCAATCAATTTGGGGTCATCCAGCATTGGGCGTATCGCCTTGAACTGACTGCCATCCTGTCGCTCACCGAGAATAACCAGGCCATCAATGACCACCTGCTTGACCCGATCATTGCGTACTTCCTGGATAAAGCTGGAATAATCCAACGTCTCCTGGCTTGACTGGACATTAAAATTTTGGAATACCGTCAATAGTACGGCTGCAATGACCAGCCACAACAACAAATTTTTTACCATATCATTCAAGGATTTATCCTCTAAATTCAGCCTAGCTTCAACCGACCGTCGATGGCCGGATAGTACATTCCAAGCACCACTGTACTACAGATTAAATAGCGCCACCACGATAATCCCGGGCCAATAAGTACACTTCTCGAGAGCGGGGTCGGGATGCTTCGGGCTTGCGACTATGCACTTTTCCAAAATGCTGGCGCAGACCCTGATGGTATTGATCGAAGCCTTCTCCATGGAAGATCTTGGTAAGAAACCCACCCCCTGGCCGCAGCACCCTGTGCGCCAAATCCAGCGCCAGTTCAGCCAGATACATGGCCCGAGGTTGATCCACCGCCTTTAATCCACTCATGTTTGGGGCCATATCTGAAATTACAAGGTCTACCGGCACACCTTTCAGCAGCGCTAATATGCGCTCAAAGACCACCTCTTCAGTAAAATCACCCTGTACAAACTCAACATCAGCCAGTGCATCCATGGGCAGAATATCGGAGGCAACTACGCGCCCCTTCGAACCAAGCAACTGTGCCGCGACCTGCGACCACCCCCCCGGCGCAGCGCCGAGGTCAATCAGCGCCATACCCGGGTGTAAAATCCGATCCTTCTGCTGGATCTCCAGCAATTTAAAGCAGGCGCGAGAACGATACCCCTGTTGCTGGGCTAATTTGACGTAGCGATCGTCGAAATGTTCCCGCAACCACCGCTGGCTGCTTTTACTTCGCGCCATGGCGCTATATTCCTCGCTGCCCCAATTCGGTTAAAATACGCTTCTCGACACATTATCCTAGATTCCGCAGTTGGACGCTCAATTTCTAGCCAAGGTAATGATATGATGGGAAATATTCAACCTTGTATGCTCATTCATTGGGTGAACGGCTATGCACTGCATGGTTTCTCGAAAAGTCCCAGCATGCCAGATCTTCGTTATCGCTCTTGGCAAGGGTGTAGGCCATTTCCTGCGAGCGACGCCTTGCCTGGCAAGCTGGGATTTCCCGATAATTCCATGCCCAACTGCGGATTCTAGGATTATGAATTGGAATGCTTTCGATGTCTCTTGATGCTGCGAACAAAAAGCGACTGCGAAGGATTGGCCACCAATTAAAACCCGTGGTCACCATCGCCAGTAAAGGTTTTACCGAGGCCACGCGAGAGGAAATCAACCGCGCCCTCAACGACCATGAATTGATCAAAGTCAGTGTCAAAACCGGCAGTCGAGAAGCTCGCAGCGAGATTACCACCGATATTTGCGCCAGTTGCCCCGCTGAACTGGTGCAGGCCATCGGCAATATTATCCTGATCTACCGTCCCGCAGAGAAACCCAACCCCAGGCTGTCGAATCTGCTGCGCTAGAGCCTGTCGGGTTTATAGGTGTTGCACATCTTCGATCTCGTACTCCACCTCCCCCGCCGGAGTGCGCACCACCACGACATCGCCCTCTTCCTTGCCAATAAGTGCCCGGGCAACCGGTGAGCTAATTGATATCTTGCGTTGCTTGACGTCGGCCTCGTCATCACCGACGATCCGCCAGGTGAGCGCCTCATCGGTCTCAAGGTTAATCAGTTTCACGGTAACACCGAAGATCACCTTGCCGGTTTTGGGAATTTGGACCACATCAATGACCCGGGCTTCGGCAAGCTTGCCTTCGATTTCCTGGATGCGGCCTTCGGCAAAACCCTGCTGCTCCCGGGCCGCATGGTATTCAGCATTCTCCTTCAAGTCGCCGTGGGCACGCGCCTCGGCGATAGCTTGAATGATGCGAGGACGCTCTACCGACTTGAGATGAGTCAACTCTTCACGCAGCATTGCCTCACCCGCTGCGGTCATGGGAACTTGCGCCATTTACGACACCTCCAAATGTATGTCTTGCAAGCGGCGCACAGTGGCCGGCTCACCAATTTCAATAGCCCGACAGATCGCCTCAGCGCCTGCCAACGTAGTGGTATAGCACACCCTTTTTACCAGCGCCGTACGCCGAATTATGGCGGAATCGGCGATCGCCTGCCGTCCCTCAGTGGTATTGACGATCAGTGATATATCGCCATTTTTCAAACTGTCAACAATATGGGGTCGACCCTCTATCACTTTGTTTACCAGCACAGAGGCGACACCCCCGTCACGCAGCGCCTCATGGGTTCCCCGGGTCGCCACCAGGCTAAAGCCCAGCGAACTCAGGTCACGAGCCACTTTCACCGCGCCGCCTTTATCGACGTCGCGAACGCTGATAAATGCCTTACCTGCGGTTGGCAGGTGCTCACCAGCGCCGACCGTGGCCTTGAAAAAAGCCTCGGCAAAGGTCTCTCCTGTACCCATCACTTCACCGGTAGATTTCATCTCCGGCCCGAGAATCGGATCGACCCCGGGGAACTTGCTGAAGGGAAACACCGCTTCCTTGACGTTATAATAGCGGGGCACAATCTCACGGGTAAAACCCTGTTCGGCAAGGCTGCTCCCGGCCATGCAGCGAGCCGCAATTTTGGCCAGCGATACACCGATACACTTGGACACAAAGGGCACCGTTCGGGATGCCCTGGGGTTGACTTCGATGACATAAATTTCGCCGTCCTGGTAGGCGAGCTGCACATTCATCAGTCCCACCACACCCAATTCGAGGGCCATGCTGCGCACCATATCACGCATAGCATCCTGCACCGAATCGTCCAGGCTATAGGGTGGCAGCGAGCAGGCAGAATCACCGGAATGTACGCCGGCCTGCTCTATATGCTGCATGATGGCGCCGATGACCACCTGCCGGCCGTCGCTCACAGCATCGATGTCTACCTCAATTGCCGCGTTGAGAAAATAATCCAGCAACAACGGCGAATCTTCACTTGCCTGCACTGCATCGCGCATATAGCGCTCCAGCTCATCGAGCTTGTGCACGATTTCCATAGCTCGACCGCCAAGCACATAGGAAGGCCGCACCACCAATGGATAACCGATGCTCTCGGCGGCAATTACCGCCTCTGCGGTTGAGCGCACCGTGGTATTGGAAGGTTGCTTCAAACCCAGCGCCTGTATCATCTGCTGAAAGCGCTCCCTGTCCTCTGCCCGGTCTATCGCATCCGGTGTGGTGCCAATAATCGGCACACCAGCGGCCTCGAGCTCTCGAGCTAGGTTGAGGGGCGTCTGGCCACCAAATTGTACGATGACACCCACGGGCCGCTCCAGCTCAATAATGGCCAGCACATCCTCCAGCGTTACCGGCTCGAAATAAAGACGATCCGAAGTGTCGTAGTCCGTCGACACTGTTTCAGGGTTACAGTTGACCATAATGGTTTCATAGCCATCCTCGCTCATCGCCAACGACGCGTGAACACAACAGTAATCGAATTCGATACCCTGGCCAATGCGATTGGGGCCTCCCCCCAGCACCAGGATCTTGTCGCGACCAGAAGGATCGGCTTCGCACTCCTGCTCGTAAGTGGAATACATATACGCAGTGGCAGTGGCAAACTCTGCGGCACAGGTATCCACCCGCTTGTACACTGGCTTCACACCCTGTTGTAATCGCCGGGCGCGCACCGCGCCCTCATCGGTATCGAGCAGCAGGGCCAGGCGCTTGTCGGAAAAGCCCTTGCGCTTCAAGCACCACATCGCTTTGCCATCAAGATCCGCCAGTGAGCGACCACTGAGGCGTGCCTCATCCTGGATAATGTCTTCTATTTGCACCAGGAACCAGGGGTCAATAGCAGTGCACTCGGCAACCTCTTCCAGGCTCATACCATGACGAAAAGCATCACCCACATACCAGATACGGTCGGGCCCCGGATTGCGCAACTCCTGTAATAGTCGCGTTCGGCCATCAGCATCATAGGTATCGATGAGGCTCTCGAAGCCCGCCGAACCCACTTCGAGGCCCCGCAGAGCTTTTTGCAACGATTCCTGAAAACTACGCCCGATGGCCATTACCTCCCCCACAGACTTCATTTGGGTGTGCAGTCGCGGGTCGGCATCGGCAAACTTTTCAAAGGTAAAGCGCGGCAGCTTGGTGACCACATAGTCGATAGAGGGCTCAAATGATGCCGGGATGGCGCCACCGGTAATGTCGTTCTGTAACTCGTCCAGGGTATAACCGATGGCCAACTTGGCCGCCACTTTGGCAATCGGAAAGCCAGTGGCTTTGGAGGCCAACGCAGAGGAACGGGATACCCGCGGGTTCATCTCGATAATAACCATGCGCCCGCTTTCGGGGTCGATGCCAAACTGCACATTGGACCCCCCCGTCTCAACACCAATCTCGCGCAATACCGCCAGTGAGGCATTGCGCATAAGCTGGTATTCCTTGTCGGTGAGGGTCTGGGCCGGGGCTACGGTAATGGAGTCTCCGGTGTGTACACCCATGGCATCAAAATTCTCGATCGAGCAAACAATGATGCAATTGTCTTTTTTATCACGCACCACCTCCATCTCGTACTCTTTCCAGCCGATCAGGGATTCGTCAATGAGCAATTCATCGGTGGGCGAGAGATCCAGCCCCCGCTCGCAGATCTCGACAAATTCCTCACGGTTGTAGGCAATACCACCGCCCGACCCCCCCATAGTAAAGGAGGGGCGGATAATGCAGGGAAATCCGATTTGATCCAGTACCTGCAATGCCTCTTCCATGCTATGGGCAATGACCGAGCGGGGCGTTTCCAGACCAATCGATTTCATCGCCCTGTCGAATCGCTCGCGATCTTCGGCCTTGTCGATAGCGTCACGGGTGGCGCCGATCAACTCGACACCATACTGCTCAAGCACCCCTTCGCGAGCCAGGTCGAGAGCACAGTTCAGTGCGGTCTGGCCGCCCATAGTAGGCAACAAGGCATCGGGTCGCTCCTGGTCGATAATGCGAGCCACGGTGCGCCAGTTGACAGGTTCGATATAGGTGGCGTCGGCCATGGCCGGGTCAGTCATAATGGTGGCCGGATTCGAATTCACCAGAATAACGCGGTAACCCTCCTCCCGAAGCGCCTTACAGGCCTGGGTACCAGAATAATCAAATTCACAGGCCTGACCAATAACGATGGGGCCGGCACCGACAATAAGGAT
>CBDUUA010000101.1:0-6928 GCA_965370135.1 uncultured Cellvibrionales bacterium | reverse complement strand
CCAGCGCCGCCCGGACCTGGTGCTGTACATAAACGGCCTCGCCATCGGCGTTATCGAACTCAAACGCAGTTCGGTGGATGTGGTCGACGGCATTCGCCAGATCATTACCAACCAGGAGGAAATCTTCAACAAGGGCTTCTTCAGCACGGTGCAGTTCGTATTTTCCGGCAACGACTCCCAGGGCCTGCGCTACGGCACCACCGGTACGCCGGAGAAATACTTCCTCGTCTGGAAAGAGAAGACCGATACACCGCCCGCCGCCGGCTACCTGCTGGATCAACCGCTAGCGCAAATGTGCGAAAAGACACGCCTGCTGGATCTGATCCGCAACTGTATCATCTTCGACGCGGGCCAGAAGAAAGTACCCAGGGTGCACCAGTTCCTCGGCCTCAAGGCCGCGCAGGAGCGGGTCAAAAAGCAGGAGGGCGGCGTCATCTGGCAAACCCAGGGCAGCGGCAAGAGCATCCTCATGGTGCTGCTGGCCAAGTGGCTGCTGGAGCACGACCCCAACGGCCGGGTGCTGATCATCACCGACCGCGATGAACTGGATAAACAAATTGAAGGCGTGATGAAAAACGCGGGGGTTATTGGAGAAGATTCGCCCTCGCCGCGCATTAGCTCGCGCCAGGATTTTATGGGCAAACTGACCGCCGGCACGCCCCGACTGCTGTGCGCCCTGATACACAAATTCAACCCTGACCTGAAGGCCGCGCCGCCTCCGGTACACGGCCGCTTTTACGTGTTCGTCGATGAGTGCCACCGCACCCAGGGTGGCGGCATGAACAAGCAAATGAAGACATGGCTGGAGGGCGCAATCTTCATCGGCTTCACCGGTACGCCGCTATTGCGCAAAGACAAGAACACGACCAGGGCTGTGTTCGGCACCTATATCCACACCTACAAGTTTGATGAAGCCGTGGCGGATGGTGTCATTCTCGACCTGAAATACGAGGCCCGCGCCGTACCCCAGCGCCTGACCTCCAGGCAGGCTATCGATGATTGGTTTGAACAGAAAACAAAGGGGCTGAATAATTACCAGCAAGCTGTACTGAGAAAACGTTGGGCGACGATGGAGGAGCTGATGAGCGCGGGGGAGCGCAAGCAGCGCATCGTGGCAAGTATTATTCAGGATTTCGCGCTGAAATCGCGCTTGAATAATGACCGCGGCACCGCCCTTCTCATCGCCGCTTCAATCTACGATGCCTGCCACTACTACCGGCTGTTCCAGAGCACGAACTTCGGCAGGCATTGCCGCATTATCACCTCCTACCAGCCCAACCATAACGCCATCTCCCGGGAGCCGCCCGATAGCGACGAGCGCTACAAATTCGACACCTATACCCATCACGTGCTGCAGGATGGACAGACGAGCAAAGATTATGAGGATCAGGCAAAACAACTTTTCATCCATGAGCCCGCTAACTGCAAGCTACTGATAGTGGTCAGCAAGCTGTTAACCGGCTTCGACGCGCCATCATGCACCTATATCTATCTCGATAACGAGATCCACGATCACAACCTGTTTCAGGCCATCTGCCGCACTAACCGGCTCGACGGCGACGACAAGGACTACGGCTATATCGTCGACTTCAAGGAGCTGTTCCACGAGGTTCAGAACTCCATCGCGGTCTACACCTCGGACGAGCTGGATATTGATGAAGGCGGCAATGACGGCAACGTCGCCGTTAAGAACTGGCTTGAAGAGGGAAAGAAGAAGCTCGATGGCGCCCGGTAAGCCCTGCGTTATCTCTGCGAGCCGGTAGCGGCGCCCCGGGAGATCGAGCAGTACCTGCACTACTTCTGCGGGGATGCCGGCGATCCAGATGGTCTCAACAACACAGAGCAACTGCGCATCGCCTTCTACAAGGCGGTGGTGACGTTCGTGCGAGCCTATGCGGCAATCGCCCAGGATCTTGATGACGCTGGCTATTCCGATTCGGACATCCAGCAGCTACAAGCCGAAACCGAGAATTTCACCGAAATCCGCAAGGCGATAAAGCAGCACTCGAATGAAGAGTTGGACATCAAGCCCTACGAGGCGGATATGCGCCACCTCATCAACACCTATATTCAAGCCGATCACGCCGAGGGTCTGGGTGACCTGAGCCAACTCTCCCTGACGGAGCTGATCATAGAGACCGGCATTCACGATGCGATTGCCAAGAAGCTGAATGCAAAGGGCAAGTTATCGAAAAATGCCGTGGCCGAGGGCATTATTAACAATGTCCGCAAGACTATCATCCGCGAGCAACTCACCGACCCCCGGTTTTACGATCAGATGTCTAGGCTGCTGGACGACCTGATCAGGCAGAAGCGGGACGATACCGAGTCCTATGAGGAATTCCTGCGCGATGCGGAAGCGCTGGTTAAGAAAATGGCCGGCAAGGGGGCCGGTGGACCACACCCAGCGATACTCAACGGCCACCCCGAGGCCATCGTAATATTCAACAACCTGGCCACCCTTCTGCCCCAGGACTATGCGGTAAATGAGATCAGAGAGCCAGACCCAACTGAAATTCAGGTCAGGGCAGCCCTGGCCCTCGAGATCGACCGGGTCATGAGGGAGAAGGCGCCTGCCGATTTCAGGGGAGATGAAACCCGCGAGCGCCAGGTACTGAATGAGTTGTTCCCGCTGTTGAGTCGGAACCGCGACGCCACGGCGGCAATTTTCGAGATCATCAAACAGCAGCCGGGTTACTGATGAAGGAAACCATACAGCTCGGCGAAATCGATATCCAGGTCACCCGAAAGGCGATTAAAAATGTCCATTTGAGCGTGCACCCGCCGGATGGAAGAGTAACATTAGCTGCCCCAAGCAATACCCGACTCGAAGTGGCCAGGGCTTACGCTATCTCGAAACTCGCCTGGATTCGCGAACAGCAGGAAAAACTCCGAAACCAGGCCAGGGAAACTACCCGCGAATATGTTGAGCGGGAGAGCCACTATCTCTGGGGCAGGCGGTATCTATTATCGGTCGAATATTGCGATAGCAAGCCATCGGTAGCGCTGGATCATAAGCGGATTACCCTGAGCGTCCGGCCGGGAAGCTCCCGGGAAAAGCGCGCGCAGGTCATCCAGAAATGGCATCGGTCTCTACTTCACGACGTTATTCCTCCCATAATCAAGAAGTCGGAAGGAAAGCTGGGGGTGACGGTTCAGGCCTATTTTCTACAACGAATGAGGACGCAGTGGGGAAGCTGTAATCATAAGGCGGGCAATATTCGGCTAAATACCGAGCTAGTTAAAAAGCCCAAGGATCTACTTGAATATGTCGTCGTACATGAAATGGCCCACCTGATTGAGCCTACCCACAATGACCGGTTTGTAACACTTCTCGATGAGAATTACCCCTCTTGGCGGGAAGCAAGGTCTGAATTGAACGCGCTCGCATTGAGTGGAGAATAGTGTGAAACACGGTCGATACTGCCGGTGGACCCATAAGAATTCTGAGCCGAGTGGGTCTCATTAAAATGAAACGAGCCAGTGCACGACCGCAAGATATTGAGGATGCGAAAGCACTGGAGAAACTGTCATGAAGACCCTGCAGTATTTCAACGATGACTACCTGCAACAGTGCCGGGCGATGACGCCGGATCAGATTATTCAATTCCTCGATGATTTCCGCCAGTTGCACGGTGCCCCTGAGCGGTCGAAATCAAAACTCATCAGCATCAAAGTTCCGGAGAACCTGCTGAATGCATTCAAGATGCGTGCGGCGATGACGGGCACTCCCTATCAGACGCAAATTAAAACGCTGATGAAGGCATGGGTCACTCAATCAGACTGATCTTTTAATTGGGACGACGCGGCTAGTTGCAATGAAAGCATAAGGGAAAAGCACTCTGTCCACGGGAAACTGTTCCTTTGCCTGTTGCAATAAAATTTCGATAACCCTCTATAGGCCCAGGCAACCCTCGCCTCAGCCCAGCACCCAGCGGTGAGCCTGCTGCCAATCCGAGGGTTGAAAGGCTCGCAGGGCTATTTGTGGTAGGGCAATGGAAAGCTGGGCCACGCGATCAACCCAGGCGGGTTCTGCCACTACGGCAATGCGTCCAATATGGCGGGTAGGGAGCAGCTTATCGGTCATATCCTGCTGAAAAGCGTCCATATCGCTACCCTCGAATTCCGTCAGGTCAACGACCAGATTGACTGATTGCTGCGCCTCAAGGGCACTTTCGATAGCCGGCAATATATTGGTTTTATAGTCTTCCTGGCTCAGGAGGCCATTGAAACGCAGCAATAACACATGATCTTGTTCCGCGATTTCAATGCTGACACTGGGCTGTAACAGATGGCCGGTTTGCAACCAATCGAGAGCCGCGTCAATATGCTTGGGTTCAAAGGCCTTGAGCTGCGCCGATACCAAGTGCTTCGCCAGTGCGACCAGCCATTGTTGCCATTGGCGCGCGGTCACGACGGCGACTCGATCGACATGCGTGTGACGTGCTTTAACGAAGGCTATATGGGCTTTGGCGGCGGCGATATCCTGCCAACCATCAAATTCCCGTGCGTCCAGCAGCAATACGATACGAGCGCATTCCTCGACAGTCGCATCAAAAATCGGTGCAACCCCAGCCCAATCCCCGGCCACTATTTCGCCACTGATCCTTGCTGTAAGCAGATTACTACCGCTGTCTCTGTGTAGCTCTATCATATCTAGCCAAGCTCCCGCCATGCTCATTGCACGGTCAATAAATGGTATGCTACGTTTTTTTTAGCTGACCTTGCAATACCCGCCAGGAGTCTCTCTCCACAATGTCCAGACCGCTAATCAAGCCACTGATATGCTTGCTACAGCTGATGCTGTTCTCCACCACCATGCAAGCCGCTGATGAGCCCAGCCACATAGGAAGCGAACGCTGTGGCGGCTGTCATCAGCAGGCTTATGAAAACTGGCAGCAATCCCATCACTGGCAAGCGATGCAGCCGGCCACCAAGGCGACTGTACTTGGAGATTTTAACAATACCTCTTTCACCCACTTCGACGTTACCAGCCATTTTACTGTCACCGACGGCAACTATAGTGTGCGCACTGACAACGCCGATGGCGAGATGCAGGAATTTGCCATCGCCTATACCTTTGGCTTTTATCCCCTGCAACAATACCTGATTGCCTTTGAGGACGGTCGCTATCAAGCACTCAGCATTGCCTGGGACAGCCGCCCCGAGGCCGAGGGTGGTCAGCGCTGGTTTCACCTCTACCCCGATGAAGCCATTCCCCACGATGATCCGCTGCACTGGACCGGCGCGTTTCAAAACTGGAACAGCCGCTGCGCCAGTTGCCACTCGACGGATCTGCGCAAGAACTACACTCAGCAAACCGACAGCTATCAAACCGTGTGGTCTGAAATCACGGTTGGCTGTGAAGCCTGCCATGGGGCCGGCAGCCGACACCAGACCTGGGCGGAGGGTGATCGCAGCAGTACCGACAGGGGGCTTGAAGTTTCGCTGGCGGACCAGGGTCACTGGCAGGGCTCAGAAAACAGTCCCACAATGAAAAACAGCAGTGAACTACGGCCCCGGCGCCAGTTGGCGGCCTGCGGTGGCTGCCACTCGCGACGCCAGGAAATCGCCCATCCCCCAGCGATTGACGCTGATTTTCTCGACAACTATACACCGAGCCTGCTGCGGCAGGGCATGTACTTCCCCGATGGCCAGATTGAAGAAGAAGTCTATGTGTACGGCTCGTTCCTGCAAAGCAAAATGTACGCCGAGGGGGTGGTGTGCAGCAACTGCCACGAGCCCCACAGCCTGAAACTACGGGCCGAGGGCAATGCGCTCTGCAGCCAATGCCATGCCCCCGCCAGCTTCGATACCCCGGCTCACCATCATCACAAAGTCGGCAGCAGCGGCGCCCAATGCGTCAACTGCCATATGCCGGAACGCGATTACATGGTGGTTGATCCACGACGGGATCACAGCTTTCGCATACCCCAACCGATTCTCAGCGGCTTGTTGAATACGCCCAATGCCTGTACCGGCTGCCATCAGGATCGGGACAATGCCTGGGCCAAACAGTCACTGCAAGGCTGGCTTGGTCATCAGCCCTTGCGAGACCAGCATGCCTCCACTTTCGCTATCGCACGCAACAATAGTCCTGCGGCGCTAAGCCCCCTACTCAAACTGGCGAACGACCCAAATGCATCGGTGATGGTGAGAGCCACGGCGATAGAGGAGAGCGGGCGCTTTGGCTCCACTGAAATGATGACCCAGGCAATTGAACATCTCTACGCCGATGAGGCGTTGATACGAATGGCCGCGGTGCACGCACTCGATGTGCTACCGCCAGATCAGCGCTACACCCTGTTGAATCCACTCATTAGCGACCCGATAAAATCTGTCAGGATGGCCGTGGCTGTCTCCCTCGCCGGCGTACAAATGGCGCGACTCAAGGCCGATCAGTCGAAAGCACTGGGCGCGCTATTTGCGGAATATGAGCAGACTATGGCGCAAAATGCTGATATGCCCGGAAACCAACTGAATATGGGCGTCTATTACACCAGCAGGGGTCAACAACAGCGCGCCCTGGCTGCTTATCAACACGCCTTGACCTTATCCCCCGGCTTTCTACCGGCGATGCTGAATCTGGCCGACCTGTACCGCGGCATGGGACAAGAAGACAAGGCCAAACCGCTGTTAGAAGAGGTTATCGAGCTTGCTCCCGAGGAGGCGCCGGCCTATCACGCTTTGGGGCTGTTACTGGTGCGCCAGAAACAGATAACCGAGTCACTGCCCTATTTGGAAAAAGCGGCCCAATTAGCGCCACAAGCGCCCCGCTACAGCTATGTCTACGGCGTCGCCCTCCACAGCAGCGGTAAGCCCGAGGAAGCGATAGAGGTACTGACACGAGCGGCGCAAGAGCACCCCTATGATCAGCAAATACAGGGCGCGCTCAAGTCCTATAAAGAACAGGCGGGACCTTAGGCCT
>CBDUUA010000100.1:0-6999 GCA_965370135.1 uncultured Cellvibrionales bacterium | reverse complement strand
TTTTAATCCCTTGCCGGGCCATTTTGCGCCGCAGATAGGCAATCTGTGTCGCCAGCGGTAGTTCTTTGGGACACATATCCTCACAACCGAGCAATGTCATACAACCGAAGACGCCGTTGTCATTGCCAATCAGTTCATACATCGCTGCATCATCTCGCTGATCCCGGGGATCGAGATGAAAGCGCGCCAGCTTGTTGAGCCCCACGGCGCCAACGAAACCCGGCCGCATATGCGCGGTACCGCAGGCAGCCACACAACAGCCGCACTCGATACAGCGCTCTAACTCATAGATATCACGGGCCAACTCCGGCTCCATGCGTTCCTCAAAGTCATCAAGGCTGCGCTCGATCCCACTATCTTGCACCCAGGTTTCCAGGCGCTCACTCATATCACGCATCCAACTGCCGGTATCCACCGACAAATCGGCTATCAATTTAAACACCGGCAATGGTGTCAGGGTAATCTCGTCGGGCAGATTTTGCGTCAGTGTGCGGCAGGCCAGCACGGGTTTGCCATTGACCAGCATGGCGCAGCTACCACAGATACCGGCCCGGCAAACAAAATCAAAATGCAGTGAGGGGTCCTGGTGCTCGCGAATTTCATTGAGCGCGACGAACAGGGTCAGGCTATCCGCTTCCTCCAGTTCGAAACGCTGCATATGCGGCTCACTCGCTTCATCCTGGGGATTGAAGCGCAGTATATTGAAATGCAACTGCCGCCTGCTTCTGTGAATAATCTCACTCATTGTTCGGTCTCCCCCAGCCTGGCATTGCGCCCGCGAAAACGAGGTGGCAAACACTCTTGATACGGCATCAATGCCCGCTGTAGTGCAAAGCGGTCAGCGTCCGTGTTTGCGGCTCGAATGGATTCGATAGCACTCTCTCGCAGCGCTGTTTGCGGGTGGTCAATATGATCCTTGGCGCCATAACCGCGCCAACCCGGTGGCAATTCCATATCCATCACCGATAGTTCTTCGTAGGCAAGCTCAGGCAAGCTAGAGGCCGCGTCCGGCCAAAAGGCCAGCGTGCGCTTGAGCCAGTCCCGGTCATTGCGCAGCGGATAGTCCTGCCTGAAATGGGCGCCCCGGCTCTCAGTGCGCTGCAATGCGCCATAGGCGACACAAAGGGCCAACTTAAGCATTTTCTGCAGCCGATAGGCGGTGACCAGTTCCGGGTTTGCCCCCCGTATCTGGCTGCCAATGCCAATATGATGGCTGCGCTGCAACAGGGACTGCAAGGTAGACACCGCCTCCTGCAGCCGTTCACCATGGCGAAATATGCCGACCCTGTCGGTCATGGTCTGTTGCATGATGCGCAGTAGCTCGAAGGCGTTTTCCCTACCGCCGCCCTCGCACAATGTACTTAGCTGCTGTCGTTGGCTGTTCCAGCACTGGCGAATCAGCGCCGTGGAAACCGTAAACTCACTGTCGCGACTATCACAAAAGTCGGCGATGTATTCCCCTACGATCATACCGGCCACTACCGTTTCCGCCACCGAGTTGCCGCCGAGACGATTGAAACCATGCATATCCCAGCAGGCCGCCTCCCCGGCCGAGAACAGCCCCTTCAAGGTCTGGCTTTCACCGCGAAAGTCGGTGCGAATGCCGCCCATAGAATAGTGCTGTGCCGGCCGCACTGCGATCAGCTGGTGCACCGGATCGATGCCCAGGAAGTGATGGCAGATTTCTTTCACCTCGCGCAATTTGGTATCGATATGCTGCTGGCCCAATAAACGAATATCCAACCATAAATGTTCACCGAAGCGCGAATTAGCACCATGACCTGCCGCGATATGCTCTTCCATACGCCGCGACACCACGTCCCGTGACGCCAGCTCTCTTTTTTCCGGCTCGTAATCCGGCATAAAACGGTGGTTACTGCCATCGAGCAACAGTCCACCGTCACCGCGACAGCCTTCGGTCACCAGGATGCCGGCGGGAAAAATGCCGGTGGGATGGAACTGGATCGCCTCCATATTTCCCAGAGCTGCGACCCCGGTCTCCAGGGCGATGGCAGCGCCGATACCCTCGTTGATTACCGCATTGGTGGTGACGCGATAAATGCGCCCAAATCCGCCACTGGCGATACAGGTGGCTTTGGCGACATAGGCTATGAGTTCGCCGGTAACGAGATGTCGCACAATGGCGCCGTAACAACGCGCACCATCGTGTATCAGGGCAATGGCCTCGGTGCGCTCATGAACCGGGATATCGTTAGCGATAGCCTGGTCGCTCATGGTATAGAGCATCGAATGACCGGTACCATCGGAGACGTAACTGGTGCGCCATTTTTTGGTGCCACCGAAATCTCGCGCGTCGATCAGGCCGTGGGCCTCATCTTTTTCCTGCAAGGTAACGCTTTCGCCGTTAATAATTGCCGTGCGAGCCCCGCGCTCTACTCGATTCCAGGGCACCCCCCAGGCGGCCATTTCCCGCACTGCCTTGGGCGCGGTATTCACAAACATGCGCACCACTTGCTGATCCGCACCCCAGTCACTGCCGCGCACCGTATCGGCGAAATGTACATCTTCATTATCGCCCTCGCCCTTGAGACTGTTGGCCAGACTCGCCTGCATACCGCCCTGGGCCGCAGCCGAATGAGAGCGCTTGGGCGGCACCAGGCTCAGCACAATTGCCTCATGCCCGCGCCGCTTGGCGCCGATTGCCACTCTAAGACCCGCCAGGCCGCCGCCTATAATCAGTACATCTGTATGAATGATTCGCATGATCTAGTTACCTTGCATGATCTATTTACCTTACACGATCTATTTGCCTTGATAGTCCGCTGGCGTGTAACGTTCGCCAACATTGTCTCGATGATCAAAGCCGATCTTCATGTAGGCGACAAGGGTGAGCAAACCGAGAACCAGGAAAAAGCCGGTAATCGCCCATTTCACCCGCTGCAGTTTTTTGCGCCCGATGGCGCCCCCTGTAGGTTTAATCCACCCCCATTTCAGTACCAACCGATACAAGCCAATACCTCCATGAATTTCCACCGCCACCAGCAATATCAAGTAGAAAGGCCACCACCTGCCACTCCAAACCCGGTCGGCAGACGCGTAGGGCCCGATATCGCCTGGGTGCACCATCATTTGGTAGAGGTGGGCAAAGGCCAGTAGCATTAGCAGCAAGCCTGACACCACTTGAACCAACCACAGATTGGTGTCGCCGTGCCGGAATACCGATGCGTGGCGATAAAAGCGCCGATACTCCTGGTAACTTGCGGGGATTTTTCGAATGGCGATCAGCGCATGCACGGTAAATAGAAATAAAACAACTGCGGCAGCGGCCGTTACCAGCAGCGGATAGGGCCGACCGAAAATAAATTCTCCCTCAAACATTCGCGCTACGGCATACATGGCATCGACACCCAGCAAAATACTGGAGACAAAGAACATATGCGCCCACATAAAGACTACCAGCAACAAGCCGCTGATTCCCTGAAGTAGATCCAGCCAGGCCGGACCACGAGGGGCTACTTCAAAACCGGGGTTTTTTCTATCTTGAGGCTGCACGAACCACCCTCCCTGTTATTTTCAGAAGTTGTTTTACGCTGGTCCTATGCCACTACTTTACGCTGACCTATGCATCTAAAAGGGCCACACCAGCGGCACTACAATTACAGTCACCATACCTACCAACACCGTAAGCGGAACACCCAGCTTGAGAAAATCGACAAAGCGATACTCCCCGGGGCCCCAAACCATCATATTGGTCTGGTAGCCAATAGGTGTTGAAAAGCTGGCCGATGCCGCCACCATCAAGGTAATTGCATAGGGGATCACGCTCACCCCTAAATCCTGGCTGGCGGCCACGGCAATGGGAAACAACAATACTGCCGCAGCCACATTGGTAATCAGCGCGGAGAACAGCGCAGTCAATGCGAACAGCACCAGCAGCGTTGCCAGCGGAGATCCCGCAGCACTGGCCACCAGGCCTAGCGCAATCTGATCGGCAAGCCCGCTCTCCTGCATCGCCTTGCCCAGTGCCAATGAGGCGGCTATAGCTGCCAACACCTGCCAGCTAATACTACGCCTGGCGCCATTGATACTGCAACATCTCGTGGCCACCATCAACACCGCCGCCATCATCGCCGCCTTGAACATGGACAACAGGCCTATACTCACGCTGGCGACCATTGCCAACAGAATGGCAATGGCGATCCAACGTTTGCGATGACGCACCGGCTGGAAGTCTGCCACCGGACTCACGAGCAGGAAATCCCGTGAAAATCGCTGTTTGCGAGTAAATTCGGTATTGGTTTCCAGCAATAGGGTATCGCCGGGCTGGAGTTCAATATCGCCGATGCGTTGTTTGATCTGGGCGCCATCCCGGGTCACCGCGATGATGACCGCGCCATAGTATTTGCGAAAATTGCCGTCGCGCACGCTCTTGCCCAGCAGAGGGAAATCCGGAGAAACGACGACTTCCACCAGACTGCGCTCGGCGCCACCCCGATCCAGCTTGAACACCTGGTCTTCGGCTGAAACCATGCCGGTAATCTTCTTCAACTCGACCACCGCATCCACATTACCGGCAAAAATCAGGCGGTCTTCCGCATGCAGATGAACTGTGGGGCTGACCCGGCCTATCACCCTTGCGCCGCGGACGATTTCAGCCAGATAGAGACCGGGCAGGTGGCGCAGGCCGGCTTCTTCGATAGAGCGGCCTGCCAAGGGGCTATTGGTCTCCACCATCATCTCCACCGTATACTGCCGGGTGTCTTCGAAGCGGCGGGCGGCCCCCGGCTTGCAGGGCAGTAAACGCTTGCTGAACAACACGATGAACAATATCACGGCCAACACACAGGGAATACCCACCCAGGCGGGCTCAAAGATTGCCAATTCCTTTTCCAATGCCAGCTGCTTCAACATGCCATTGACAACCAGGTTGGTGCTGGTGCCGATCAAGGTGCACATGCCGCCGATAATGGCTGCGAATGACAAGGGCATCATCAGTTGCGAAGCCGGGAAATTCATCCGCCGGGACCAGTCGGTAACTACCGGCACCATCATTGCCACCACCGGCGTGTTATTCAGCAGGGAGCTGAAGAAAGCCACCGGCAACATCAGCCGCATCTGTGCTTCGCGCAGGGAGCGCGGTCGACCGAGCAGGCCGGAGGAAAGCCATTCTACTGCGCCAGCAGCGGTAAGCGCATGAGCGACGACAAACAGCACACCGACAGTGGCGACCCCCTCGTTGGAAAACCCCACCAGCGCAGACTCTACCGTCAGTACATCCAGCAGTAACAGTACAGCAACACCGCCCAGCAGGATAACGTCGGCGGGCAAGCGCGACAGCGACAGCGCACCAAAACAAGCAATGATGGTGGTCAGGGTTATCCAAGCGTCAATCGTCACCGTTTTACACCGTCATTGCCAGGAGTCTGTCGGGTTTAGGCGATGGTAGCGAGGGGAAGCCATTTTCCTGTCCATGGTGAAAGCGTGCATTAGCCATTTTTCTTATATTGGTTCCGCAAGGTATCAACGAAGCGCGGCAAGTCCCCAGCGGGCAAATCATTAATGCCTGCAGCGGCCTTGCGACCACCGCCGGTGGCGAACTGGCGACAAATGTCATCGGCGCCGGTTTTGTTACTCAAGGGCGCTCGCACGCTGACCAGGTAATTGCCATCGGCTTTAAGGGTGAGTACAGCATGGGCGCGCTCGGCAAAGTCATTAGCCAGATCATTGCTGAATACACCACTGACGCGCCGGGCCCACGCCGCGTTTGGCAGTAGATACAGGCCCACTTGCTCGTCGGCCCACTCGGGACTCAAAGCCCGCGCCAGCCCCATATCATCCTGATAACCCTGCTCAAGCTGCTTAAAGCTGGCGCTATCCTCTGCGACAAAGCTAAACGGGCTGGCATAGGCGCTGAGCAGGCGGTATAACTCAGCCGGCGGAAAATGCAAATCCTCCAGTCTGGCGCCGTAGCCGTTGTAATTAATATAAATGCCCAGGCGTTCGAGCACATCGAGCTTGTTGTCATCGAGATGAAGCGGTTTTGCCAACTCTCCGGCACTTTTTTTCAGGTTATCGCCAAAAGCGCCCACCAGAGCCCATTCGGTATACGCACCGTGTAAATACTGGTTCACCAACATGCTGGTACACACATCCGGCGCGGTATTGATAATGGCTTCAAGGTTGTTGTGCTCGGGGATATCGCCGGCGAAGTGATGATCAACATAAAAACAGCGCGCGCCCGCGCTCAAGGCTGCACACAGCGCCAGGTGGTTTTTTTCCATGGAAATATCGAGAATGACGACCTCATCCCCGGCCTCGATCGCGGCACTCGCCACCAGGGAGATATCCCGCTTGACCCCGGTCACCAAACGACTATTTCTCGGTTGCGACAGGCGCAACTGAATCAATGCGCAAATGCCATCGGCATCGCCATTAAATATATCTATCGTCGCCACGCTTCCCTATCCCAAGTGCACGAGAGGGCAAAGGATACCACAGTAGCCCCCCCAAAAAATTCATTGGCAATGAATTTTCAACGAAGTCCCCAAAGGGGTGAGTCACATGGACGTGCCCCATCAAAACTCATCGAGAATAAATTTTTCAGGTTTGACTCAAGGAAAAAAAGGGGAAAAGAAAAGTAATCGCGGGGGCCTGGGCCCCCGCTATCCTGGGCTACTTGACTTGAATGCGCTGGAGATTTTTATCGAGCGTAGCTTTACCTATACCTTTCACATTCGCGAGATCTTCGGGAGATTTGAAAGGACCGTGCTGGTCGCGATAAGAGACAATGCCCTGGGCCTTGGAAAGCCCGACGCCCTGTAGCGCGTCGGCCAGGGTTGCAGCACTTGCGGTATTGATATTCACCGGCGCCACATGGGCGGAATCGGCGAAGGCGCCCAGGGGGGCCGACAGCGCGAACACGAGACAAAGGCCAGAGAGAAAACGACGAAACAGATTATTTGCGAATTGCATAATGAAGCTCCTTTTCATTTTTTGGTTAGCATGTGCGTCCTGCACACGGAGACAATATATCGAAGC
>CBDUUA010000099.1:0-7082 GCA_965370135.1 uncultured Cellvibrionales bacterium | reverse complement strand
GTCACCGTCACCGTCAGAGCCGCCGGTGGCGCAGTCCTCGCCCTCGGTGTTCATCAGCACGTAGCGCGCGGCATTCCATATTTTGTTGCAGAAGTTGCGGTAGCCCTCGATGCGGCCGACATCGAAGTTAATATCACGGCCGGTTGAGGCCAATGAATAGTAGGTGAAGCGCAGGGCGTCGGTGCCGTAGGCGGACAGACCCTGGGGGAAGTCCTCCCGGGTCACGGTTTCGATGTGTTTGCGCAACTGTGGTTGCATCATGCCCGCAGTGCGCTTGGCCACCAGGGCCTCGAGCTCGATGCCGTCGATAAGGTCAATCGGGTCGATGACATTGCCCTTGGACTTGGACATTTTTTGGCCGTGGTTGTCCCTGACCAGTCCGTGAACATACACCTGGTGGAAGGGCACCTCTTTCATGACATAAAGGGTCATCATGATCATGCGAGCGACCCAGAAAAAGATAATGTCGAAGCCGGTGACCAACACATTACTCGGGTGGAAGGTTTTCAACAGTTCGCTGGGTTCCGGCCAGCCCAGGGTGCCGAAGGTCCACAAGGCCGAGGAAAACCAGGTGTCCAGTACGTCCTCGTCCTGGCGCAGGGGGCGATCGTCCAGTTGGTATTGCTGCCGGATTTCGCTCTCACTGCGGCCTACATAAATAGTGCCCTCGTCGTCATACCAGGCGGGGATGCGATGCCCCCACCACAACTGGCGTGAAATACACCAGTCCTGGATGTCCCGCATCCAGGCGAAATAGGTGTTTTCCCACTGTTTGGGTACAAACTCGATGCGGCCATCTTCCACGGCGCGAATGGCTTGGTCCGCCAGCGGCTGGGTTTTGACATACCATTGGTTGGTCAGCCAGGGCTCGATCACCACGCCGGAGCGATCCCCCCGGGGAACCTTTAAAGTGTGTTCTACGACTTTGTCGAGTAGGCCCAGCGCGTCGAGATCTGCCACTACCGCTTTGCGCGCGGCAAAGCGGTCCATGCCTCGGTAGGGCTCGGGCACGGTATCATTCAGGGCGGCATCCCGATCCAGGATATTGACCACGGGCAGATTGTGGCGTTGCCCCATTGCGTAGTCATTAAAGTCGTGGGCCGGGGTAATCTTGACGCAACCGGTACCGAATTCTGCATCGACATAGTCGTCGGCGATAATGGGGATTTCACGCCCCGTCAGTGGTAGCGCAACGGTCTTGCCCACCAGTTCCCGGTAGCGCTCATCATTCGGGTTGACTGCCACCGCAGTGTCGCCGAGCATGGTCTCCGGCCGGGTGGTAGCTACGGTCAGGTGGCCGGAGCCGTCGCTGAGGGGGTAGCGGAAGTGCCACATATGGCCGCTTTCTTCCTCGGCAATGACCTCCAGGTCGGAGATGGCGGTGTGCAGTTGCGGATCCCAGTTGACCAGACGATTGCCGCGGTAGATCAGCCCGTCCTGATGCAGGCGTATGAATACTTCCTGTACCGCGTGGGAAAAGCCCTCGTCCATGGTAAAGCGCTCCCGCGACCAGTCCGGGGAGGCTCCCAGTCGGCGGAGCTGGCGGGTAATGTTGCCGCCGGAGTGCTGTTTCCAATCCCGGACTTTTTCTACGAACTGAGCGCGGCCCAGGTCGTGGCGGGACAAGCCCTCTTCATCCAGCTGTCGCTCCACCACCATTTGAGTGGCGATGCCGGCATGATCGGTGCCGACTTGCCAGAGTGTATTGTCGCCCTTCATTCGATGGTAGCGAACCAGGGCATCCATAATGCTTTCCTGGAAGCCGTGGCCCATATGCAGGCTGCCGGTGATATTGGGCGGCGGGATCATGATGCAATACGGTGTGCCGTTGCCACTGGGCGCAAAGTAGCCGTTTTTTTCCCATGTGTCGTACCAGTGACGTTCAATACTGGCAGGTTGGTAGGTTTTCTCCATGGTTTTGCTGGTCTAAGCCCCTGAGTAAAAAGGCGCGGATTATAGCACGCCCAGGGTTGAAACCGGCAATCCAGGTTGTGAAAGTTCTAGCTGCGGCGGGGAAGGTGCGGGCAAAGCAAGGGCTCAAGTTGCTCGAACAGTGACTGTTTCAGCGCGTGGGTATGGGCTTCCAGCACACTGTCGATCAATTGCGCGAGCTGCTCAGGTTCTAGCGGCGTCCCCTGGGGTTCAAGCGGCGGCTTATCCTGGCTGGCAGTGTTGGCTTCCGGACTCGGTTGAGCGTCTGCGGGTTTGCCCGGCGCCGTGGCAATATTTTCCAGGCTGTCATCGACGTCGAGTTCCATGTCCAGGTCCAGGTCGAAGAGGTCATCGTCGATCAGCAGTTCGTCCAGTTGCACCATCAAGTCCTGCTCAACAGGCCTGGCTTCCAACGGCGGCTCAAACCTGGCTGCTTCAGCCTCGCTCGCCGCTTCAGCTTTCTCCAGATCCCATTCGCTGAGGGTTTTGTATCTGTTGGTCAGTGATAATTGTGCGTCTGCGCTGGATTCTGCGGCGAGATCGCTGACCACATCCTCAAGAATAGGGATGTCGCCGTCAGTGAATGCCGGGGCGGGCGCCCTGGACAAGATGCCTTCGATATTGCCGTCCACGGCGTGGAGGGCATCCTTGGCGGATTCCAGATCTCCCAGAATGCCCTGGCGATAGGCCGGCCGGTCTAAAGTAGTACGATCCATAACGTCTTCCTGCTGTCGGTTAAACGATAGCAGAGGCGTTGCAGCAGCTTGGGGCGATTGCCGTTACTGTGACAGAATTCGCTGACGAATGCGGTGGTGTTCAAGCCGATAGCCGTGATCCTGATAGTAGCGGTAGTGTTCGCGGCTCAGGGCCTTGGCCGCATCTTGCTCGACCACGATTTCGCTCACCTGGTCAAAGCGGCTGAAAAACGGCGGTATTTTCGGGGATAAATTGATCAGCAGGTCGTGTTGGTCGCCGGCATCGCCACCGTGGCCTATTTCGACTGCCGAAGGTGTTGGTGAGTCGGGGGCCCCCTGGATGGCGTGGGGAATAAAGCTGCTGTCGCGGTAGCACCATAGCAGGGTGTCGAGCCTCTGGCTGTGAGCTTCATCCGCACAATGAATCAACACCTGCCGGCCCTGCCGATACGCCTGCTCGGTCAATTGGCAGGCATAGTGATCCCTGGCTTCACCCTGGCTGTCCGGCAGAATATAAAAGTCGATCCGGGTCATCGGTCGATCTCAAGTCGCATGATGCAGCAAGTATTCCAGCAACATTGCGACGGGTCGGCCGGTGGCGCCTTTTTTGGCCCCCTGGGTCCAGGCGACGCCGGCGATATCCAGGTGCGCCCAGTGAAAGTCTTCGGTAAAGCGGGACAGAAAACAGGCCGCGGTGATGGTGCCGGCGGCGGGGCCACCGATATTGGCAATATCGGCAAAATTACTGTGCAACTGTTTTTGATATCGAGGATCGATCGGCAGTTGCCAGGCGCTGTCGCCACTGTCGCTGCCGGCTTGCAGCAGTTGATCCGCCAGCGGCTGGTGGTTGCCCAGCAGACCGGCATTGTGGTGCCCCAGGGCGACGATACAGGCGCCGGTCAGGGTGGCGATATCGATTACCGCCCTGGGTTTGTATTTGCCGGCGTAGCTGAGGGCATCGCACAGTACCAGGCGCCCCTCGGCGTCGGTGTTGAGCACTTCTATGGTGATGCCGGACATGCTGGTAACAATGTCCCCCGGCTTGGTGGCGCCACCGCTGGGCAGGTTTTCAGCGGCGGGAATGATACCCACGACGTTGATGGGTGCCTGCAATGCAATAATGGCCTGCATGGCGCCCAACACGCTGGCGGCTCCGCACATATCGTATTTCATTTCATCCATTTTGGCTCCCGGCTTGAGGCTGATGCCGCCGGAATCAAAGGTGATGCCCTTGCCGACCAGCACCACCGGGGACGCGCCCTTTTTACCGCCTCGGTAGTCGATCGAGATCAGTTTTGCCGCTTGATCGCTGCCGCGGCTTACCGATAGCAGTGCGCCCATGCCCAGCGACTCCATCTGCTTTTCATTCAGTACCGTCGCCGTGGCCCGGGCTTGGCCTCTGGCCATCTCGCGGGCTTGCCGGGCAAGATAGCCTGGAGTACAGATATTGCCGGGCAAATCACCCAGCTCCCGGGCGGTATTAATGGCGGCGCCGATGGCATGGCCTTGTCGCAGCCCTTGTTTTGCTTCGCTGAGCTTGGTGTCGCTCTCCAGAATCAGGCAGAGGCGCTGCAGCGCTTGCCTGGGCGCAGTTTTGCTACAGGTTTTATCGTAGCGATAGCCGGCTGCGGTGAGGGTTTTCGCCAGTTCACTGGCCTGCCATAACAATGATTGTTTTGGCACCGGGCGGGGGATGGCGAGGGCGGCGCTCTTAACGGGGCTATCCAACAGGTGTTTGGCACTGGTGCTCAGGAACTTGCGGTAGGCCTGCTCGTTCCAGTCCCCTGTTTTGCCGCAGCCGATGACCAGGATGCGCTTGGCCGCCAAACCGGGATTGTGGTAGCTCCACAGTGAGCGACCGGCTTTGGCGCTCAAATCGCCGGATTTTTGCAGGGCCGACAGTTGTTTTCTACTGCTTGCCGGCAGGGTGCGGGGCCAGCGGCCCTGGTCGCTAAAGCAAGCCAGTACCAGGCAGTCAGTTTTTATCGCGGCATAGTCTTTGGCAACATTGATCTTGTAGTTTATGCTCATATTCGTTCTCTTTACTCTTTTCTCTTTTAGTGAGTGTCTCAATGGGTGGCATCGCGATGTGCGCCTTTCCAGGCTCGCGTCGTAGTGTCGTTGTAGTTTATAGGTAGTGTATAGGTAGTGTATAGTTAGCCAAGCCCATGTCAAAGGGGCTTTGTCGACGCCCCCTAATCACAGGAACCCAGCAAACAGTGCTGATTTTTCGCTATCTAACCCGGGAAGTGGTGGCCAATATGCTGGCGGTCACCTTTGTCGTGCTGCTAATCATCATCAGTGGCCGCTTTGTGCGCTATCTCGATCAGGCTGCTACCGGGCATATCGCTGCGGGTGTGGTATTTCAAGTGATCATGTTTCGCCTGCCGAATTTCATCAGCCTGGTTCTACCCCTGGGGTTTTTTATCGGGATATTACTGGCCTATGGCCGGCTCTATGTCGAGAGTGAGATGGTGGTATTGTCCACCGCCGGCATGAGTCCCAGCCGCTTGCTGGCTTATACCGGCGTGCCCGCGCTGTTGCTGATGCTATTTATGGCGTTCAATAGCCTGTATTTAGCACCGACCGGCGAATCCAGGGTACAAGAAATTCTTGCCGATCCTCAAACATCGGAGAGCCTCGGCGTGCTGTTGCCCGGGGAGTTTCGCAGCTTCAACAAATCTCGCCAGGTGGTGTATGTCGAAAAACTCTATCGAGACAAGACGCGCATGAGAACAATATTCCTGTCCAGCGCCCAGAAGCTTGAGCCCGGGGACAGCTTCCCCCGGGTCAACCTGGTGGTGGCCGAAACCGGCAGAATCTCAGCCGATAATCCGGCGCATGATCGCTACCTGGAGCTCTACAATGGCTTTCAGTACGAGGGCGCGCCGGGTAAAAAAGACTACAAGGTTGCCCAGTTCGATACCTACGGCGTGCGTATCAGCGACCGGCGCAAGTCGCTGGCTCGCAGCGAGGAGAGGGATGCGGTGCCCACTGTCGCCTTGTATCGCAGCGACAAGCCCGGTTATCAGGCGACCCTGCAATGGCGTTTGTCCCTGCCCGTCATCATTCCGGTGGTGACTCTGCTGGCGCTGAGCCTGAGCCGCACCAACCCGAGACAGGGGCGCTACATCAAATTATTCCCCGCTGTACTGCTGTATATGGCCTATCTGGTCTCGCTCAACGCAGCCAGGGGCGCCGTTGAAAATGAGACGCTGCCAGTGGCCATTGGTTTGTGGCCCGTTCATGTGGCTTTTTTCCTGTTGGGGCTGCTGATGTATTACGGCCAGAACTGGTGGTTTCGATTTGCACCCCGCTGGCGGCCGCGGGCGTTCCGGGCTGCCGACACCAGTACTGGCTGATCAGCATGCGAATATTGACCCGATATATCAGCACCCAGATAGTGTTCTCAATTCTGTTAGTGCTATTGGTAATTCTCAGTCTCGATATGCTGGGGGGACTGATAGAGGAATTGGATGAAATTGAAAACAAATACACTTTTATCGAGGTGTGTCTCTACCTGCTGTTGACCATGCCGGGGAAAGTTCGGATGTGGTTGCCCTTTGCCGCCATGGTCGGTTGCCTGGTGGGACTGGGGTCGCTGGCGAACAATAGCGAGTTAACCGTGATGCGGGCGGCGGGGGTGTCCACCCGCCGGATCGCCTGGATAGTGTTTCGCCCGACGTTACTACTCATCTTCGTGGCCATCGCCCTCAACGAGTACGTCGCGCCTTATACCGAGCAAAAGGCACAGGCACGCAAAAGCCTGCTGCAATCGGGTATTGAAGTGTTTTCCTACAAAACGGGGGTATGGAATAAGGAGGGCAATGACTATATGCACTTTAATGTGGTCCAGCCCGGCGGGCTGATTTACGGTATTGCCATTTATAGCTTCGACGAGGAGCGAGTATTGCAGAAGGCGCAGTTCGCCTGGCGGGCAAGCTACCAGGAGGATGAAGGCCAGTGGATACTGGAGAAGGTGGTGGAGACGCGGATTGAGCGCCATAAGACCACCAGCCACAGCTATCCAAGCCTGCGCTGGGATAGTGAATTGACGCCGGAGCTGTTGGATATTCTGATACTGGATCCCGATCAACTGTCGTCGTTGGCACTATGGCGGTACTCCCGTTATCTCGAGGAGCAGGACTTGAATGCGGATTACTATATGCTGGAATTCTGGCGCAAGGTGCTCCAGCCCCTGTCTATCCTCAGCCTGGTGCTGGTTGCCATTTCCTTTGTGTTTGGCCCGCTGCGGGAAGTGACCATGGGCTATCGCGTTTTCGCCGGTGTTATTGTTGGCATTGTCTTTTGGACGCTACAGGAACTGCTGGGGCCGGCCAGCCTGGTATATAATTTTTCCACGTCTCAGGCGGTGCTGTTGCCGATAGTGCTATGTGCATTGCTGGGCGTGGTATTGTTGCGGCGGGTGTAGTGCGGCGGCGGGTGTGGTGCAGC
>CBDUUA010000098.1:0-7153 GCA_965370135.1 uncultured Cellvibrionales bacterium | reverse complement strand
AAAAACCCGCTCGGTGAGCGGGTTTGGGTGTTGCCGGAGCCAGTTTTACACTGAGTAGTACATATCGAACTCAACCGGGTGTGTGGTCATGTTGAGGGTTTCGATTTCTTCATTTTTCAGTGCGATATAGGCGTCGATAGACTCATCGGAGAACACGCCGCCGGCGGTCAGGAAGCTGCGATCGGCATCGAGTGCGGCCAGGGCCTGGCTGAGGCTGCTGGCAACCGTTGGGATCTCGGCTTCTTCGTGGCTTGGCAGGTCATACAGATCCTTGTCGCGGGGGTCGCCCGGGTGGATCTTGTTCTGAACGCCGTCGAGGCCCGCCATTAACAGGGCAGCAAAAGCCAGGTAAGGGTTGGCGGTGGGGTCCGGGAAGCGCACTTCGATACGTCGGGCCTTGGGGTTGGTGACGTAGGGGATGCGGATGGACGCCGAGCGGTTGCGCGCTGAGTAAGCGAGCATGACCGGTGCTTCAAAGCCAGGTACCAGACGCTTGTAGGAGTTGGTTGAGGCATTGGTGAAGGCGTTGAGGGCTCGGGCGTGCTTGATAACGCCGCCGATATAATACAGGGCAGTCTCGGACAGGCCGGCGTAACCGTCACCGGCCATGACGTTCTGGCCATCTTTGGCGATGGACATGTGGACGTGCATGCCGGAGCCGTTGTCGCCAACCAGTGGCTTGGGCATAAATGTGGCGGTCTTGCCGTAGGAGTGGGCCACATTGTGTACGCAGTACTTGAGAATCTGTACTTCGTCAGCCTTGTTGGCCAGGGAGTTCGCGGCGACACCGATTTCACACTGGCCGGCGGTGCCGACTTCGTGGTGATGGACCTCGACCCGCAGACCCATTGCCTCCATGGCATTACACATGGCGGCGCGCAGGTCGTGCAGGGAGTCGACCGGCGGTACCGGGAAATAGCCGCCCTTGATGCCTGGCCGGTGGCCGACATTGCCACCCTCAAAGGAGTGGGATGAGGCCCATGCGGCCTCTTCTGAGTTGATGCTGTAACCGGCGCCGCTCATATCAGCATGCCACTTGACGTCATCAAAGACAAAAAACTCGGGCTCCGGGCCGAACAGGCAGGAGTCGCCAATGCCGGTACTTTTCAGGTATTCCTCGGCGCGCTCGGCGATAGAGCGAGGGTCGCGATCATAGCCCTGGCCGGTAGACGGCTCGAGGATATCGCAACGCAGATTAAGGGTGGGTTCGTCGGTAAAGGGGTCGAGGACGGCGGAGTTGTCGTCGGGCATCATGATCATGTCCGATTCGTTGATACCCTTCCAGCCGGCGATGGACGAGCCATCGAACATCTTGCCGTCTTCAAAGAAGTCTTCGTTCACTTCTGAAGTCGGAATGGTGACGTGCTGTTCCTTACCCTTGGTATCGGTAAAGCGCAGGTCGACCCAACGTGCTTCACTTTCTTTTAGCAGGTTCAGAGTTTTCTCTGACATTGCAGTTCCTCCATCGATGGCGTAACGCCTGGTAAATAAACGGGTAGTGGCGGCCGGCGGCCTGTTAGGGTCGGGCTGCGTATGTGTCTGTCTCCGGGAAGAGAGCAAAAAGCGTGCCACTTTTTGTTGTGCGTCTCATCGTCGGCGACAGGCGGGGCTTGGCAGGGGTAGGGCGTGTTAATGCTCGATTGTGTTGCATGTTATCGCACCGCTATGGCGCCTTGTGCACCATTATTGTGCGAGCCCCTGTCAGCATGTTCACACAGTAGAGGCAAGCGTGGAAGCTGGCAAGTGTTTTATAATAGGCGTCCCCTTTTTTGGTGTGTGTTGCAATCCATGCAGTTTATTGTCAAGTATTTTCCGGAAATTACCATCAAGTCGAAGCCGGTGCGCAAGCAGATGTCGCGACAACTGGAGGCGAACCTGCGTCTGCATTTGCGTGGGATCGATGCCTCGATCCAGGTGCAAAGTGCCTGGGACAGCCTGAAAGTCAGTGCCGGCGTGGAGGACGAAGCCAGTCACAGTCGCATTGTCGAAGTGTTGCGCCATACCCCGGGAATCGCCAATTTTCTCGAAGTTGTCGAATATCCCCTAGTCGATATCGACGATGTCGCGGCAAAGACCAGTGCGCTGTGGCAGCAGCGATTGGCGGGCAAGTCCTTCGTGGTTCGGTGCAGGCGCGTGGGTAATCACGACTTTAGCTCCGGTGAGGTGGAGCGCAACGTCGGCGGTTTCCTGCTGCACGCCGGCAACCCCGGCCCCCGTCGGGTCGATTTACACCAGCCGGAGGTCATGGTGCGTCTGGAAATTCGTCAGCAGCGCCTGTTTATTGTCAATCGGCGCTATGAAGGTCTGGGGGGGTTTCCCTGCGGCACTCTCGACCCGGTATTGTCACTGGTGTCCGGCGGCTTTGACAGCACCGTGGCCAGTTATTTGACCATGCGCCGGGGCCTGCAAACCCATTTTCTGTTTTTCAATCTCGGCGGGCACACCCACGAGGTGGCGGTGAAGGAAATCTCACTCTACCTCTGGTTGAAATATGGCGCCTCTCACCGGGTGAAATTTGTCGCCGTGCCCTTTGAGCCGGTAGTGGCAGAGATCCTGCAGCACATTGATAACAGTTATATGGGCGTGGTGTTAAAGCGGATGATGTTGCGGGCGGGGACTTCGATTGCGCGCAGTATGGGTATTCAGGCGCTGGTGACGGGGGAAGCCGTGGCCCAGGTATCGAGCCAGACCCTGGCCAACCTGGCGGTTATCGATAATGTCTGTGACATGCTGGTGCTGCGGCCCCTCATTGCCACCGACAAAACCGATATTGTGCGAATCAGTCGCAACATCGGCGCCGAGGAGTTGGCGGCCAATGTGCCGGAATACTGCGGTGTCATCTCGGTGAAACCAAAAACCCGGGCCCGCCTGGATCGGGTCGAAGCGCAGGAGCTGCAATTCGATTTTGCGGTGCTGGAGCAGGCGGTCAGCGATGCCAAAATAATCAATATCGACGATATCGACCTGGCCCGGGAGCAAGAGGCTGCCCCGGAGTGTGAAGTGTTAGCGGTGCCGCTGGCCCAAAGTGCGGTGATCGATATACGCCACCCTGCCGAGGAAGAACTCTGCCCGCTGCGGCTCCACAGCAATGAGGTTTTGAAGATCCCGTTTTACCAGCTGCAGGCGCGCTTTGCGGAGCTGGATCAGGGGCGTCGCTACATGCTCTACTGTGACCGGGGTGTTATGAGCCGCTTGCACGGCGCACAACTGGCGCGGCAGGGTTACCGCAATGTTTGTGTCTATCGGCCGGATTAGTGCTCCTTCAAGGTCTGGATGGAATAGCCATTACACCCAGCCGAGCTTTTGCAGCACGCCCAGTTGGTGCATAAATATCGCTATTATCCCCGCCGGTGCAATAAAACGTGTTATTACGTACCAAATATTGAACATCAGCTCACTGGTGTCCTTCAATTGCTTGCGCACAGTATTGCGGCGCATGATCCAGCCGACAAATATGGCGATCAGCAGGCCGCCGAGCGGCAGCATGATATTGGCGGTGGCGTAGTCGAGGCCGGCAAATACTCCCGGCAGAAAGATCGCGGCGACGCCGCCGGCCCAACCGATCAGGCTCAGCGCCAGCGCCGACCAGACGCGCCATATACCCTGTCGCTCCAGCCAGGCGACGCCGGGTTCTATCAGTGATATCGAGGAGCTCAGTGCGGCGATGCCGACCAGCACAAAAAATACGGTGCCGAAAATCATGCCGCCGGGCATGACGGAAAAGGCCACGGGCAGGGTTTTGAACATCAAGCCGGCACCCTGGGCCGGCTCCAGTCCGTTGGCAAATACCAGGGGAAAGATCACCATTCCCGCCACCAGGGCAATGACGGTATCGAGCAGGGCGATTATCAGCGTGGTTTTGGCGATGGAGCTGCTGCCGGGCATATAGGCGCCATAGGCCATAATCGCACCCATGCCGAGGCTGAGGGTGAAAAATGCGTGACCCAGCGCGGTGAGGATAGCCTCTGGAGTCAGTTTGCTGAGGTCGAAGCTGAACATAAAATCCAGCCCGGCGGCAAAGTCACCCTTAGCCCAGCTATAACCCAGCAACACCAGCAGTAGCACGAACAGCAGCGGCATCAGGATTTCTACCATGGTACCGATGCCGCGGGTGACGCCAACCGCAACCACACTGCCGGTGATGGCGATAAACAGGGTGTGCCAGATCAGTTGCCGGGTGGTGTCATTGGTCAATGCATCGAAGTTGCTCTCGATGGCCTCGGGGGTAAGACCGGCATAGGCGCCGCTGGCGCTCTGCCACACGTAGTCCAGCGACCAGCCGGCGACCACGCTGTAGAACATCAGGATCATTAAACCCGCCAGCACGCCCATAAAGCCGATGAATGACCATTTGGTCGTGGTTTTGGCATCCAGGGCGGCGCGAACCGTGCTGTGGATGGGATCCGTGCGACCGAAGCGGCCGATACTGATCTCCGCGATCATGACCGGGACACCGACCAGCAGGATGCAGGCCAGATACGCCAGCACAAAGGCGCCGCCGCCGTTTTCCCCGGTGATATAGGGGAATTTCCAGATATTGCCGAGGCCGACTGCGGAGCCGGTGACGGCGAGGATAAAGGTCCAGCGGCTTTTCCAGCCGACGTAAGGTTTTTGCTGCATGCTCGTCCGGATGTGTTGAAATGGGCGGTAATTGTAGCGAGATTAATGACCGGGAGCTATCCGGATAGGCTGGAATGGCCCCGTGCTTGTGCGGGAGTGACGGCGACTCTCGCCATAAGGGGTTTTCCGGGCAGCGGTGTAGAATGATTCGTGTATAATGCCGCCGCTTCCAAGGGTGCTGGTCTGGATTCAGCTACTCTCCAATACTCCTTGCTTGCGGTTCGCCGCAACCCTATTTTCAGTAAAAGTCCATTATGAAAAGTCCATTATGATTGAAAATCTTCGCAATATAGCCATCATCGCCCACGTCGATCACGGTAAGACGACCCTGGTTGACAAGCTGCTTGAGCAGTCCGGCACCTTGCGGCGCAAGGATGCGGGGCAGGAAAGAATCATGGATTCGAACGATCAGGAGCGGGAGCGGGGGATTACCATCCTCGCCAAAAATACCTCGATCGAGTGGCAGGGTTATCGCATCAATATCGTCGACACCCCGGGGCACGCCGACTTTGGTGGCGAAGTCGAGCGCGTGCTGTCCATGGTGGACTGCGTGCTGTTGCTGGTTGACGCAGTCGAGGGGCCTATGCCGCAGACCCGCTTTGTCACCCAGAAAGCCTTTGACCAGGGGCTTCACCCCATCCTCGTGGTCAATAAGATCGATCGCGAAGGTGCGCGGCCCGACTGGGTGATCGACCAGGTATTCGAGTTGTTCGATCGCCTGGGGGCCACCGATGAGCAGCTCGATTTTCCCATTATCTACACCTCGGCGATCCAGGGCATTGCCGGGCCCGACCCCGAACAGATGGGTGAGGATATGAGCTCGCTGCTGCAATTGATCATCGATGAGGTGAAGCCGCCGAAAGTTGATGCGGAGGGGCCGTTCCAAATGCAGATCAGCGCCCTCGACTACTCCAGCTATGTCGGGGTTATCGGCGTCGGCAGGATTTCCCGGGGTGTGGTCAGAACCAATATGCAGGTGACCGTCGTTGACCGTGAGGGCCAAACCCGCAACGCCAAAGTTCTCGACGTCATGGGCTATCACGGCCTCGAGCGCAAGTCGGTGCCGGAGGCAGAAGCGGGGGATATCGTCTGCATCACCGGCATCGACAAGCTCAATATCTCCGACACCTTGTGTGATCCGTCTGCGATAGATGCTTTGCCGGTATTGAGCATCGATGAGCCCACCGTATCCATGACCTTTCAGGTCAATGATTCAGGCTTTGCCGGGCGCGAGGGAAAGTACGTGACCAGCCGCAATATCCGGGAGCGACTCGAGCGCGAGTTGATTCACAATGTGGCGCTTCGGGTTGAGCAAGGTGAGACCTCCGACAAGTTTATTGTCTCCGGCAGGGGCGAATTGCATCTGTCGGTGCTGATCGAAGCCATGCGGCGGGAGGGCTACGAGTTGGGGGTTTCCCGCCCCGAGGTGATCCAGAAAGAAATCGACGGCGTGATGATGGAGCCCTACGAGCACCTGGTGGTCGATTGCGAGGAGCAGAATCAGGGCGCGGTGATGGAAGAGCTGGGCAAGCGCAAGGGCGAATTGCAGAACATGGTGCCCGACGGCAAAGGCAGGGTGCGCCTGGAGTTTGTGATTCCCTCCCGGGGCCTCATTGGTTTTCGCACCCAGTTTCTCACCATGACCAGAGGTTCCGGCATCTTGACCCATGTGTTCGACCACTATGGTGAGGTCAAGGTCGGCGATCTTGCCAGCCGCGTGAACGGCGTATTGATATCGAATGTCAGCGGCAAGACCCTGGCCTATGCCCTGTTTACCCTGCAGGATCGTGGACGGCTGATCATCGACCCCAATATCGACGTCTATGAAGGCCAGGTGGTCGGCCTGCACTCCCGGGGCAATGACCTGACGGTCAACCCGACCAAGGCCAAGCAATTGAACAATATTCGCGCTGCCGGCACCGATGAGAACCTGGTGATGACGTCGCCGATACGCCTGTCGCTGGAGCAGGCGCTGGAATTTATCGAAGACGATGAGCTGGTTGAAGTGACCCCGGAATCGATTCGCATTCGCAAGCGATACCTCAAGGAATCGGATCGGCGCCGCGCTGCCAGAAGCAAATAGCGGGCAACCCCGGTGCGAGCGCTGATTCAGCGAGTGACCGAGGCCAGCGTGGTAGTCGATGGCGAAATCCTGGGCGCTATCGGTCAGGGCTTGTTGGTGCTGCTTGGGATCGAGGGAACGGATGACGAGGCCCGGGCTGAGCGCATGATCGACAAGTTGCTGGCCTATCGGGTATTTGCCGACGACGCCGGCAAGATGAACCTCAGCGTCAGCGATATCCACGGAGGTGTCTTGCTGGTATCCCAATTTACCCTGGCTGCCGATACCAGCAAGGGTCTGCGCCCCGGATTTTCCACCGCTGCGGAGCCGCTTCTGGCGGAACGCTTATACCGCCATGTGAAAGAGGGGATGGCGCCGCGCTGCCACAGCTTTGCCGGCGGTCGGTTCGGCGCCGATATGCAAGTTCATCTGGTGAACGACGGCCCGGTAACGTTTCTGCTGCAAACGTGA